>NZ_RZRR01000318.1:0-5601 GCF_003998555.1 Mesorhizobium sp. M7A.F.Ca.CA.002.09.1.1
GTCGATGCCTTCGTCTTCGCACCGCCGCCGGAGCCCGGCAGCGTCGGCGGTGCGAAGACGAAGGCCTCGACACCGGCCACTTTGGCGATACGGGCCGTAATGTCAGCCTGCAGTTCCTTCGAATTGCGCTTGCGTTCCGCCCAGTCCTTGAAGGCATAGCCGACGAAGGCGCTGTTTGTCGTGCCGCCGAAGGCGACGGCCGAGAACTGCGCCCGTGTTTCGGGAATATCCTTCACCAGGCCGAGGATCTGGTTGACGTATGTCTCGGTATAATCGGACGTCGCATAACGCGGCGCCGTCACAATCGAGAGCAGAAAGCCCTGGTCCTCTTCCGGCGCAAGTTCGCTCGAGGTCTTGGTGAACATGAAGCCGGTGACGCCGACAAGCGCAAGCACGATGATCAACGTCAACGGGCGATAGTTCAGCGATCCGGTGACGGCGCGTTCATAGACATGCTCGACGCGCGCGAAGGTGCCGTCGACAATGCGCTGGAAACGGCCCGGCGTGCCGGACTTCAAGAGGCGTGCCGACATCATCGGGGTGATGGTGATGGCGATGACACCCGACAGCACCACCGAGCCGGCGAGCGTGACCGCGAATTCACGGAACAGCGCGCCGGTCAGGCCGCCGGTAAATGCCAGCGGTGCGAACACGGCGGCCAGCGTCATGGTCATGGCAACGATGGCTGATGCGATTTCGCGCATACCGCTGAACGCAGCCTGCATCGGCGACATGTGATCTTCTTCCATGTGACGATGGATGTTCTCCACCACCACGATGGCGTCGTCGACGACCAGGCCGATCGCCAGCACCATGGCCAGCAGCGACAGAAGGTTGATCGAGTAGCCAACCGCGAACAAAAGGAAGCAGACGCCGATCAGCGACAACGGGATGGTGATGATCGGCATCATCACCGACCGGAAGGAGCCAAGGAACAGAAGGATGACGACGACGACGATGGCAACCGCCTCGCCGATGGTCTTGAACACCTCTTCAATCGAGGCGCTGATCTGCCCGGTCGCGTCGTAGACGACCTCGATCGTCATGCCTTTCGGCAGTGTCTCCTGAATCTGCGGCACCAGCTTGGTGAGCGCAGCCGCCGTGGTCAGCGGATTGGCCGCCGGCGTCGGGAAGATGGCGAGGAAGGTGCCTGGCTTGCCGTTGAACGAGACCCTGGTATCGGTGTTCTCGGCGGCGAGTTCGACGCGAGCCACGTCGCGCAACCGCACCACATTGCCGTCGGTCGAGCGCAGCGGCAGCTCGGCGAATGCCTCCGGCGTCTGCAATGTCGAGCGCACGGTGATCGAGGAAACGACATACTCGTTCTGGGTGTTGCCGGGCGCCGACAGGAAGTTGGAATTGTTGATCGCCGTCAGCAGTTCGGAGGCGGTCACGCCGCGCGCTGCAAGTTTGACCGGATCGATCCAGACGCGCATCGAGTATTCCTGGGCGCCGAAGATCTGCACGTCGGCGACGCCTTCGACCGTCGACATGCGCGGTCTGATGACGCGCTCGATATACTCCGTCAGCTGCTCCTTCGTCATGTTCGGATTCTGCATCGAGATGTACATCATCGCGAACTGCTGGCCGGTGCCCTTGACGATGACAGGGTCCTTCGACGCGTCCGGCAAAGTGCCGCGCACGCCCTGGACCTTGGACAGAACTTCGGTCAGCGCGACGTCGGGGTTCGAGCCGAGCTTCATCTGCACCGTCACGGTGCTGGAGGACGGGCGGCTGGACGAGGTGACGTAGTCGATGTTTTCGGTCGAGGCGACGGCGCGGGCGATCGGGGCGGAAATGAAGCCCTGGATCAGATCGGCGCTGGCGCCTGGATAGGCCGTGGTGATCGTGATGGCCGTTTCATCGACCTTCGGATACTGCCGGATCGACAGATTGAAGATGCCCTGGAAACCCAGGAGCAGGATCATGCAAGCAAGGACCGTCGAAAGAACAGGCCGGCGAATGAAGAGATCTGAAAAGCTCATTGCTGGTCGGCCTGCTTGTTCGCCGATTTGGTCGGGTCGATGGTGTTGTCCACAACGACGGACATGCCGTTGAAGAGGCGGTTCTGACCGGCGGTGACGACCTCGTCGCCGGCCTTCAGCCCCTCGACGATCTCGACCATGCCTTGATTGCGGCGGCCGGGCTTGACGAACACCTGCGACAGCACGAGCGCGGGCTTGTCACCTTCCGCCGCCGGCTTGGCCCCATCGGCAGCCTTGTCAGTTGGCTTTGCCGCATCGGCGGCAGGCTTGGCTGCATCAGCCGCCGGCTTCATGGCATCGGCCGGCTTGGTGTCCGCAGGCTTGGCGTCAGCCGATTTGTCGGCTGCCGGCGCAGCGGGTTTTTCCTCCGGCTTGGCAGCTGGCGCTGTCTCGGCGGGCTTGGCTGGCTGCACCACGAAGATGTAGTCGCCATAGAGACTTGTCGTCAGCGCCGTCTGCGGCAGGGTCAGCACGTTCTGCTCTTCGGGCAGCTCGACACGCACCTGCACGAACTGGCCGGGGGTCAGCTTGCCATCGGGATTGGCGACTTCCGCCCGGATGTTCACCAGCCGGCTGGACGAGTCGATCTTCGGGTCTATGCCACGAATGGCGCCTGCGAATGGCCTGTCCTCGCCGCCAAAGCCCAATCGAATCGTCTGGCCGATCTTGAGCAAGGCGAGTTGCTGTTCGGGAACCGTGAAATCGACCCGCATCGTGTCGAGGTCCTGCAATGTCACCACGGCGGTGCCGGGCGCCAGATACTGGCCGACATCGATCTTCGGGATACCCACCGTGCCGCCGAAAGGCGCCGTCAGCTGCTTCTGGTCGAGCACGGCCTGCAGCTTGGTGACTTGGGATGCCGAGGCCGAGGCCGCCGCACGCGCCGTGTCCAGCGTCGAGTCGGAGCCAACGCCACGCCTGGTCAGTTCGATGGCGCGGGCAAGTGAGGTCTGGTCTAGCGCGGCCTGCGCCTTCTGTGCATCGAGGTCGGCGCGCTCGACGGCGTCATCGAGTTGCAGCAGAACCGCATTGTCCGCCACCTTCTGGTTGGCATGGAAAAGGATGTCCTTGACGATACCGGTAGTCTCGACCGTCAGGTCGACACCGCGCACCGCCTTGACCGTGCCGATCGCCTCGACGCCTGGCGTCCAGGCCGAAGGCTTGGCGATGGTCGTCGAAACGGTTGCCGCCGGCGGCTTCATCGATGCGAAGTACTGCTTGATGCCGTTGTCGCGCAGGAAGTTGAAGCCGACGATGCCGCCGACCACGACGACGAGCAGGGCCAGAACCAGAACAATGATAAAGATACGGAGTATGCGCTTGAACAAGGAAGTCCCCTCAGTCGAAATCCGGCGCGAAGCGCGGATATCGGGACACATACCGACTGCGGGTCCCGATTTCAAATAATGGCGGTCTTCCTGTACCGTCTGGACGGTCTTGTCAATTGGGCCTAAGCTTGCGATGGGAGGCACCATGAGAGCCCAAAGACCGAATTCGCGCGAGAAGATTCTCGCCGCGGCGGCTGATGTTGCCCGGGAATCCGGACCAGGCAGCCTGTCGCTGGATGCCGTCGCCAGCCGTGCCGGCGTGTCGAAGGGAGGGCTCCTCTACAATTTCCCGACCAAGGCCAAATTGATGCAAGGTTTGGTCGAAGGCTATCTGCGCGAGTTCGAGCACGCGCTGGAAGCCGCCAGCACAAATGACAAGGACGAAAATCCCCTGGCCGTCTACATCAGGCTGTCGGCCAATGATTGCGAGGAAAAGCAGCCGTCGGCGTCCTGGATCTTCTCGGCCATCGCCGAGGATCCCGATTTCATGATGCCGATAAAGACCTTCAAGCGGCAGCTTTTCGAGCGGCTGAAGGGCGAGACGCCGGATCTCAAATCGCTGTTGATCTGCTATCTCGCCATCGAGGGATTGCGCAGCATGAACCTCTTCGATTCGGATGTCCTGTCGAAAGACGAGCGCCAGTTGTTGGTATCGTCGCTGCTCGAGATTGCCAAATAGGCGCCGCCCACCCGCTTTTCGGCAGGCCTGTTCGTGAACGCGGCGTTCGCCGGCGTCACACAGGGTTCATCGTGCGGACATAGCGTCTTCCCAGTTCTTTGCTGCAATGCATCTGGAGTGGGACATGGTGGACATAGTTTCTAGCGAGGCGGGCATTCCGAGACCGGATCATCCGCTGGATCAATCGGGCAGCGCGAAGTGGTTCCTGCCGGCCTTCGGCGTGCTGGTGCTCGTCGGCATCGCCTATGTCGGCTACGCGCTCAGCCAGGATCTTGCGGTGGCCAAGACCGTGCCGTGGATCCTGCTTGGCATCGCCTTGCTGATCGCGCTCGGCTTCGAGTTCGTCAACGGCTTCCATGACACCGCCAATGCGGTGGCGACGGTCATCTACACGCGCTCGATGCCGGCCGAATTCGCCGTCATGTGGTCGGGCGCCTTCAATTTCCTCGGGGTTCTCACCTCCAGCGGCGCGGTCGCCTTCGGCATCCTGTCGCTGCTGCCGGTCGAGCTGATCCTGCAGGTCGGCTCGTCCTCGGGCTTCGCCATGGTGTTCGCGCTGCTTGTGGCGGCGATCCTGTGGAATCTCGGCACCTGGTTCCTCGGACTGCCGGCGTCGAGCTCGCACACGATGGTCGGTTCGATCATCGGCGTCGGCCTTGCCAACCAGTTCATGGCGCCCGCCGGCAGCGCCACCAGCGGCGTCGACTGGTCGCAGGCGACCAATGTCGGCGTCACCCTGCTGGTGTCGCCGATCATCGGCTTCTTCGCCGCGGCGATCCTGCTCTATGTAATGAAGCTGCTGGTGCGCAATCCGGCGCTCTACGAGGCGCCGAAGGGCAACACGCCGCCGCCATGGTGGATCCGTGGCCTGCTCATCTTCACCTGCACCGGCGTCAGCTTTGCGCACGGCTCCAATGACGGACAGAAGGGCATGGGCCTGATCATGCTGATCCTGATCGGCGTCGTGCCGACGGCGTATGCGCTGAACCGCACCCCCGACATCAACTATCTCGAAGCCTACAAGTCTGCTTCGGTCAGCGTCGAAACGGCGCTGGGCAAATATGCCAAGCCCGGCGTCACCGTCGCCGATGCCAAGGCCGCCGTCCAGGATGCCGTGCGCACCAGGACATGGAGCGACCAGACGACGGTTGCGCTGCAGACCTACATCCACAACACGACGGCTGGCCTGCAGCCCTATGCCTCGGTCGAGACGGTGCCGACCGATCTGGTCAGCAACGCCCGCAACGACATCTATTTGATCGGCGAAGCGCTCAAGCTGATCGACAAGAAGCAGCTGCTGCCGATGGAGGCGGCCGATCTGAAAGCGGTCACCGACTATCACAAGGCCGTCGACAACGCGACGAAGTTCATCCCGATCTGGGTGAAGGTCGCCGTCGCGCTGGCGCTCGGCCTCGGCACCATGGTCGGCTGGAAACGCATCGTCGTCACGGTCGGCGAGAAGATCGGCAAGAGCCATCTGACCTACGGCCAGGGTGCGGCGGCCGAACTCGTGGCGATGGTGACCATCGGCATGGCCGATCGGCTGGGACTGCCGGTGTCGACGACTCATGTGCTGTCGTCGGGCGTTGCCGGAACGATGGCGGCGAAC
>NZ_RZRR01000319.1:0-5601 GCF_003998555.1 Mesorhizobium sp. M7A.F.Ca.CA.002.09.1.1
GGTCGAACTCGGCAGCCGGTTCAAGGGCTCTGTGCTGGTCGCCGGCAACGCTGCCTTTGCGCTGATGTGGGGCGTTGGTGGCATCGTCGGCCCACCCGGTGCGGGCCTGCTCATGCAAGGCATCGGCCCACTTGGGCTGCCGGTGGTTATTGCCGCTCTCGACGCGGTGCTGGTGATGTTCGCGCTGTACCGCTCATCCATGCGCCGAGCTTCCTGATAAGCCCAACCTCCTGACAGGCCCAACCTCCTGACAGGCCCAGCCTCCTGACAGGCACTGTCTGGAGCAAGCAGTTTTCGCCCGCCAGGGGCTTACCTCTGCGCAACTCAATCGCTAATCCTGCAGCCCGACAGCGGTGCGTACATGAATTTGGTTGAATCGAACAAGGACGAGACGATGCAATGGGCGGCGATCACCGGTGTGATCGCGACCGTCTCGGTGTTCGCCATCGCGCAAGGGTTGTCCTATCCGCTGCTGAGTTTCATCCTGCAGCGCCAGGGCGTTTCGCCAGCGATGATCGGCTTGTCGGCGGCCATGACGCCGATTGGCTTCATTCTGTTATCGCCGTTGATCCCGGCGCTGGCCCGCCGATTCGGGGCAGGGCGCACCGCGCTCACCTGTGCGGCCCTTTCGGCTGTCGTGCTGGCGCTGATCGGCTGGACGCAAAATGTCTATTTGTGGTTTCCCCTGCGCTTCCTGATCGGCGTCGTGACCAATCCGCTCTATGTGCTGAGCGAGATCTGGGTGATCGCGCTGGCACCGCCGGCCCGACGCGGCCGCGTCATGGGTGTCTATTCGACGATCATCTCGGCCGGTTTCGCGACCGGGCCACTGTGCCTGCTTGCAGTCGGCACTGAGGGCTGGCCGCCCTTCCTCGTCGGCATTTTCGCCTTCGTGCTGTGTGGCATTTGCCTGGCCTCGGTGCTGCCGCGTTTGCCCAAGGTCGACGAGGCCGGGCACCAGGTTTCCGTCCTGGGTTTCGTGCCGCTGGCGTGGCTGCTTTTGTTCGCCGTCATAGTCGCCGCCGGCTTCGAACAGGGTGCGCTGGCGTTGCTGCCGGTCTATGGCACCCATCACGGCATCACCGAAACCCGCATGTCGGCGCTGCTGTCGGTGATGATCGCCGGCAACATCGCCATGCAGGTGCCGCTCGGCCTTTTGGCGGAAAGGCTTTCCGCGCGCCTGGTGCGGCTTGCCTGCGTCGCGATCACGGTGCTCGGCTGCGTCCTGCTTCCGCTTCTCATCGAGTCGCCGCTGATCTGGCCAATGATCTTTGTCTGGGGCGCGGTTTCCTACGGCATCTACACAATGTCGATCATCGAGCTCGGCGAACGCTTCACCGGCTCCGCACTGGTCGCCGGCAATGCGGCCTTTTCCTTGATGTGGGGGGTCGGCGGCATCGCCGTGCCGCCGCTGGCGGGGGGCGCCATGGATGTTATGGGCGCCGGCGGACTGCCGATCACGCTTGGGCTGCTGTGCCTGGCGCTGGCCATTGCGAGCCTCGCTGGTCGGCGGAAAGCCTCAATTGTGCGCTGAACATGGTGAATATCGACGGCCTGTCGGCGTTGGCTTTTTCAAAGCAACGCGTTTATCGGAGACCTCATGACCAAGCCTGCCACCCAGACGCCGAATTCCGCCCCCACGACCGACGATCCCTTTCTCTGGCTGGAGGACAGGACAGCCAAGCAGTCATTGGACTGGGTACATCGCCAGAACGAGATCACGGTTGGCGAATTGCAGGGCGATCCGTCCTATCAGGCGTCGTTCCAGACCGCGCTCGACCTGATGACGGCCGAGGACAACATCGCGGTCGGCGCGGCAAAAGCCGGCCATGTCTACAATTTCTGGCAGGACAAGACCAATGTGCTCGGCCTCTGGCGCCGCACGACCGTCGCTTCCTACAAGACCGAGAAGCCCGACTGGGAAACGATCATCGACTTCGACCAGCTTGCGGCGGAGGAAGGGATAAAATGGGTTTTTGGCGGCGCCAGCCGGCTCTATCCCGACTTCAACCTTTGCCTTGTCTCGATGTCGCCGGATGGCGGCGACGCCAGCGAGATGCGCGAATTCGACATCGCGACCAAGTCGTTTGTCGAGGGTGGGTTTCGTGCACCCGCTTCCAAGTCGGGTTTCAGCTGGCTGGATAAGGACACCGTGATTGTTTCGGCCGCTTTCGACGAGGCCGACAAGACCGAGTCCGGCTATCCGCGAATCATAAAGCTGTGGAAGCGCGATACCAAGCTGGAAGACGCAACGCCGATCTTCGAGGCGCAGAAAGAGGATCTCGCCGTTGGTGCCGCTGTCGAGTACGACGGTGACAGACGCTATCTGGTCCTGGCTCGAACGCTGAATTTCTTCGCTTCGCACATCTTCCTTCGGCTGCCTTCCGGCGAAAACAAACAGCTGCCGCTACCGGACGACATGACCGATACGGCAATATTCAGGGATCAGCTCGTGTTCGGCGTGCGCAGTGCATGGACGGCGCCCGACGACACGGTTTGCAAGCCCGACGGTCTTTATTCGCTGGACCTGGCGCGCTGGGTCGAGACCGGCGCGATCGGGCCTGTCGAAACCTTGTTCGAGCCGGCCTATCGCGTTTCCATAGCCGGCATTGCCCGCACGCGGGACCGGCTGTTCGTCAGCCTGATGGACAATGTGCGCGGCAAAGTCGTCGTCTGCGAGCGCATGGATGGCAACTGGTCGCTGAAACCGGTGGCGCTGCCCGAAAATGGCAATGTCGGCATCAGTCATGCCGAGCAGTTCGGCTCGAGTGTCTCCTTCTCCTTCACCGATTTCCTGACCCCGAGTTCGATCATCTGGTCCGACGACAATGGCGAGACGCTCGCCACCGTGAAGTCGCAGCCGGCGCGTTTCGATGCCTCGCCGCTGATCTCGGAACAGTTCGAGGCGCGCTCCAAGGACGGCACGATGATCCCCTATTTCGTCGTCAGGCGGCGCGACCAGAAAGGTCCGGTGCCGACGCTGCTTTACGGCTATGGCGGCTTCGAAGTGCCGCTGCTGCCCGGCTATGCCGGCGTGCGTGGTAAGCTGTGGCTGGAGAAAGGCAATGCCTATGTGCAGGCATGCATCCGCGGCGGCGGCGAGTTCGGCCCAGCCTGGCATCAGGCGGCGCTCAAGGGCAATCGCCAGAACGGATTCGACGATTTCGCAGCGGTCGCGCAGGACGTCGTCAAGCGCGGCATCGCGACAGCAAGCTCGCTCGGCATCCAGGGTGGTTCGAATGGCGGCTTGCTGACCGGCGTTTCCTTGACGCAGCATCCCGAGCTTTTCGGCGCCGTCATCATCGAGGTGCCGCTGCTCGACATGCTGCGTTACGCCGAATTGCCGCCTGGCGCCTCGTGGATGGCCGAATATGGCGATCCGTCGAAACCCGAAGACGCGAAGTGGCTTTCAGCCTACTCGCCCTACCAGCATGTCGACGCCGCTGCCGCCTATCCGCCTGTGCTGCTGACCACATCGACCGCTGACGATCGGGTCCATCCCGGCCATGCGCGCAAGATGGCCGCCCGCCTGCAGGAAGCCGGCCATGCGAGGACGCTGTTCTTCGAGGAGACCGAGGGCGGCCATGGCGGGCGTGGCGACCGCCGGCCGCAGGCGGCGCAGACGGCGATGAAATATGTCTTCCTGCAAAGGGCGCTGACAGCCAAGGCCTAGAGTCATTCAGTTATGGGCCAAGCAAAGGGTGGTTCTCCTCGAGCAGCCTTTGCTCTAAGGTGGCTTCCATGGCTCTCGTCAGGACGTTGATTGACGCATTTGAGGCTCGCGCATTGCGGGTCGCGGTGACGCCGTCACCGCGCACGCTGCGCGCCGAGCTTTTGCGGCTGTGTGCCCGCATCGGCTATTCGCCACCTCTCTGCCTCTGAAGCATTCGCCCCGGCTTGGCCGGATAGAATCCAGAGGGAAGATCAGACATGACCTATCAGAATTATTCGCTGAAGCAGCTTCAGCAGATCGACGCCGCGCATCATCTGCATCCGTTCACCGACCACAAGGAAATGCGCGGGGCCGGGTCGCGCATCATCACCCATGCCAACGGCCCTTTCATCTACGATTCCGAGGGGGCTGAAATCCTCGACGGCATGGCCGGGCTGTGGTGCGTCAACATCGGCTATGGCCGTGACGAGCTGGCCGAGGCCGCCTATGCCCAGATGAAGGAACTGCCTTACTACAACTCCTTCTTCAAATGCTCGACGCCGACGCCAGTGCTGCTGTCCAAGAAGCTGGCGGAGATCGCGCCGAAGCACGTCAACCAGGTATTCTACGGCTCTTCCGGGTCGGAAGCCAACGACACCGCGCTGCGCCTCGTGCGCCACTATTGGGTGCTGGAGGGCAAGCCGGAGAAGAACCGCATCATCTCGCGCAAGATGGCCTATCACGGCTCGACCGTTGCCGGCACCTCGCTCGGCGGCATGGATGGTATGCACAAGCAGCTCAACGGTGCGGTGCCCAACATCGTCCATGTGATGATGCCCTATGCCTATGAGCTGGCGCTGCCTGGCGAGAGCGATCATGATTTCGGTCTGCGCGCGGCCGGGGCTGTCGAGGAGGCGATCCTCGAAGCCGGCGCCGACAAGGTTGCCGCGTTTATCGGCGAGCCGATCATGGGAGCCGGCGGCGTGAAGATACCGCCGGCGAGCTATTGGCCGGAAGTGCAGCGCATCTGCCGTAAATACGATGTCCTGCTGATGCTGGACGAAGTCATCACCGGTTATGGTCGCACCGGCGAATGGTTTGCCGCACAGACACTCGGCATCGAGCCAGACACGATCACCACGGCCAAGGCGCTGACCTCGGGCTATCAGCCGCTGTCGGCATTGCTGGTTGGCGACCGCATCGCCTCGACGCTGGTCGAGAAGGGCGGCGAGTTCAACCATGGCTACACCTATTCCGGGCACCCGGTGGCCTGCGCCGTGGCGCTGAAGAACCTCGAGATCATCGAGCGCGAAGGGCTGGTCGACCGCGTCCGGAACGACACCGGCCCTTACTTCGCCAAGGCGTTGCAGGAGCGCATTGCCGGACATGATCTGGTCGGCGAGGTCCGTTCGATCGGACTGATGGGCGCGATCGAGATCGTCAAGGACAAGGCGACCAAGGAGCGGTTCCTGCCGGCTGGAAGTGCGGCGGTAACCGTGCGGGATCACGCCATCACGAATGGCATGATGCTGCGCGCCACCGGCGACACGATGATCCTGTCGCCGCCGCTGATCTGGACCCGCGATACGATCGATATGGCCTGCGACCGCATCTCGAAGGCGCTGGATCTGGCGCAAGCCGATCTTCGCAAGCGGTAGAACTCGACCCCTCGGCTGGGCGCTCTTCGGCGGGCGCGCCCAGCCTTGAGACCATGCCGAAGCGGCGAGGGAACGAATTCCATCACAAGCGCGTAGTGTGTGGGGCAGCGGCTGATTCGGCCGCCACAAGGGGTTTGTTTCCATGAGAGAAACCGGCAAGAGCCGACGGACGCGAGAAGCGGCCAGCATCAGCGGCGACCTGATGCTGGCGCCGCTGGTGGCGATGATGCGGCTGCCGTTGATGGCCATGGATGGCGGGAGCCGCCAGCCATGGAGTACGGAGACGGCGCG
>NZ_RZRR01000031.1:0-15153 GCF_003998555.1 Mesorhizobium sp. M7A.F.Ca.CA.002.09.1.1
CCGAAGCGGTGTGGAAAGCCACTTCCGCCGCCGACAGGTCGGCCACCGCTTCGACCGGCCTCGTGGCGGCGCCAAACGGGTCGCGGCCCAGCCAGTCGGCGGCGATCCGCGCCAGTGGCTCGTCCTGCCGGGGAGTGAAATAGAGGGCGTAGCGCATGGAAAGTCCTTGTCAGCTTCGCTGCCATAGGTGATTTCCATGACGAATTGACGAAGCCTTGCTGGCTTTCAGGTAACAAAACGCTGCGGCGGGGTCATTAGCCGACGATTTTTTCGTGCTGGACCAGGGGGCGAGTGCTCACGCAGCGACCGATCAGGCCTTCATCAGCCATTCATGCTCGGGCGCATTGTGGAACTTCCACGTCCGCTTCGGTCCTGCCATGACGTTGAGATAATAGAGGTCGTAGCCATGGCAGGCGGCGCAGGGGTGATAACCCCTGGGTACCAGCACGACATCGCCATCCTCGATCGCCATTGCTTCGTCGAGCGCGCGATGGCCGTTCTTGTCGGCGTCGGTGTAGACGCGCTGGAAGGCAAAGCCCTGCGGCGGGTTGAGGCGGTGATAGTAAGTTTCCTCGAGGTAGGATTCAGCGGGCAGATTGTCCTGGTCGTGCTTGTGCGGCGGATAGCTCGACGTATGCCCCCCGGGCGTGATGACCTCGACCACCAGCAGCGAATCGGCCGGCTTGCCCTCCGGCAGGATGTTGGTGACATAGCGCGTGTTGGTGCCCTTGCCGCGCACCTCCTGGCCGAGATCGTCCGGTCCGATGACGCGAACCGGCAGGCCGCCGCCAAGGCCCGGCGCCGAGCAGACCGCGACTTCCAGTTCGGTGTCCGCGGTCACCGACCAGTCCGAACCCTCAGGCACGTAGACCGACCACGGCTTGCCCTCGAAGGGCGACATGCGCTCGCCGAGCAGGCCGAGCTCCTTGCCGCCGGCTGAAGCCTTGCCCTTGCCGGTGACGAACACCAGGCAGACTTCGCGATCCTCCGTCTTGCCGAAGGCGCTCTCGCCCGGCTTCAGCCGATGCAGGTCGAAACCGACATAGGTCCAGCCCGCGCTTTTCGGCGTCACATGGGCGACGCGACCGTGGCCCTTGTCGGCTTTGACGAGCAGCTTCGACATTTTTGTCTCTCCTATCGAAATCTTCGAGATCGGCCGAAGCCTCTCTAACTTCGTCATCCTAGGGCCTAGCAGGAGCGAAGCTCCGTCGCGGAGACCCTCGGATGACGAAGTTAGAAGCACTGGAAGCTAACCGCCGACGCATGCGATCAGTCACTCCTTCGGCTCGGGCCCGACCGGAGGCCTCGCCTCGTCAGCAGGCTTGTAGAGATAAAAAAACTGCCAGACGGCGTAGCCGGCGAAGCCGAGCGCGATCATGCCCCAGAACGGCGTGCCGGTGGCGAACTCGATGATCGACCAGATGACGCAGACCGCGACGACGGCGACACGCCGCCACAAAGGCCGGAAGAAGGGGTGTTCGGAATCTTTCATCGGGCCAATCTACAGCAATCGGCCTCGCCGGGAACCCGTCGCACCAGCCATTGGGAAACTAGACATTTGGAAAGCCTTGCGTCTCGACCGTGTATCCGGCCGCCGTCATGACGCGCATCAATTCCTTGTAGCCCACTTGCGCCATCCTGAGCGGCGGGTTCTTCTTCGGGTCCTGCTCGGCCTCGACCACGAACCAGCCCTCATAGCCATGGTCGGCGAAGCGCTGCACGATGGCGCCGAAGTCCAGCGAACCGTCGCCCGGCACGGTGAAGGCGCCGAGCGCCACCGCGTCGAGGAAGGACTGCTTCGTGCGGTCGAGCTTTTCGATCACCCCCATGCGGACGTCCTTCACATGCACATGGCTGATCCGGGTATGGTGGTTGTCGATGGCGCGCAGCACGTCGCCGCCGGCGAATGCCAGATGGCCTGCATCGAGCAGCAGCGGAATGCCGGCTCCGGAATAGCGCATGAAGGCATCGAGTTCCGGCTCGGTCTCGACCACCGCCGCCATATGGTGGTGGTAGGACAGCGGCATGCCTTGTTCGGCGCACCATTCGCCAAATTCGGTCAGGCGCTTCGCATAGGCTTTCATCTCGTCGTCCGACAGCTTCGGCTTGGTCGCCAGCGGCTTCGAGCGGTCGCCCTGGATCGAACGGCCAACCTCGCCATAGACGATGCAAGGCGCGTTCACCGCCTTGAACAGGTCGATCATCGGCTGGATGCGATCCTTGTTGTCGGCCATCTCCCCATCGACCAGCGTGCCCGAGAACCAGCCGCCGCACAGCGTGACGTCGGCGGCCTTCAGGATCGGCAGCATGATTTCGGGGTCATTGGGAAAACGCCGGCCCATCTCCATGCCGGTGAAGCCGGCCGAGCGCGACTGGCGCAGACATTCTTCCAGCGACACGTCATCGCTGAGCTCCGCAAGATCGTCGTTCCACCACGCAATGGGGGACATGCCCAGTTTGGCTTTCAAGTCGTCACTCCGGTCCTAAAACAGTTTCTTGCTCGTTGGCGCCGCCCCTCATCTGCCTGCCGGCATCTTCTCCCCGTGTAGAGACGGGGAGAAGGAGGAGCTTCGGCGCCTATATCAATCGCCGATGGTCTGCATCTGCCGCTTTTCATCATACGCCTTGCGCGCCGCGTTGACCTGCGGCCGCACTGACACTTCCGGCACCGCCACATCCCACCAGTGACCGCCGGCATCGGTGGAAACCAGGGGGCCGGTGTCGATGACGAGCACCGTGGTGCGCGTATTCTTCCTGGCTTGTGCCAGCGCGTTTTCCAGCCCGGCGATCGACGGCACTTTCTCGGCAATCGCCCCCATGCTCGCCGCATGCGCGGCGAAGTCGATGTCGGGCAGAACCTCGTGGCGCGAGTCCTTCAGCAGATTGTTGAAGTTGGCGCCGCCGGTCGCCATCTGCAGCCGGTTGATGCAGCCGTAACCGCGGTTGTCGAGCAGCACGATGGTCAGCTTGAGGCCGAGCATCACCGAGGTGGCGATCTCCGAATTCATCATCAGGTAGGAGCCGTCGCCGATCATGACGACGATCTCCTCGCCGGGCTTCGCCATCTTGGCGCCGAGCCCGCCGGCAATCTCATAGCCCATGGTCGAGAAGCCGTATTCGCCATGGTACGAGCCGGGCGCGCCCGCCTGCCAAAGCTTGTGCAATTCGCCCGGCAACCCGCCGGAGGCATTCAGCAGCGTCACACCGGAGCCCATGGCGCGCTGCACCGCGCCGATCACCTGCGCATCGGACGGATAGGCGGCATTGGTCGACGCCGTCACCTTGGCCGCCTCGACCGCCCAGGCCTTCTTGCCGGACGACGCATTGTCGGTCCAGCTTGCCGGCGCCTTCCAGTCCTTCAGCGCAGCACCGAGTTCCGCCAGGCCCTCGGCCGCATCGGCCACCAGCGGCAGGGCGCGGTGCTTGCCGGCATCGAAGGGCTGCACGTTGAGTCCGATGATGGTCTTGCCCGAATTCTTGAACAGCGCCCACGAACCGGTGGTGAAATCCTGCAGGCGCGTGCCGATGGCCAGCACGACATCGGCTTCCTCAGCCAGCCGGTTGGCGGCAGAAGTGCCGGTGACGCCGACCGCCGCCATGTTGAGCGGGTGGTTGTCCGGCAGCGAGGATTTGCCGCCTTGCGTCTCACAGACCGGGATGCCGCCGCTCTCGGCGAATTTCGCCAGTTCGTCCGACGCCTGCGAATAGAGGACGCCACCGCCGGCGATCACCAACGGCTTTTTTGCACCCTTGAGCGCGGCGACCGCGGCCGCCAGTTCCTGGCGATCCGGGCGCGGCCGGCGCTGGTGCCAGACCCGCTCCGCGAAAAAACTCTCGGGATAGTCATAGGCCTCGGCCTGGACGTCCTGGCAGAGCGACAGCGTCACCGGGCCGCATTCGGCCGGATCGGTCAGCACGGCCATGGCACGGCTCAGCGCAGGAATGATCTGCTCCGGCCGGGTGATGCGGTCGAAATAGCGCGAAACCGGACGGAAGCAGTCGTTGACCGTCGCCGTGCCGTCGGAAAAATCCTCGGCCTGCTGCAGCACCGGGTCGGGGATGCGGTTGGCGAAGACATCGCCTGGCAAAAACAGGACGGGCAACCTGTTTACATGGGCGAGCGCCGCCGCCGTCACCATGTTGAGCGCGCCGGGGCCGATCGAAGAGGTCGCGGCCATGAAGCGGCGGCGGAAATTGGCCTTGGCGTAGGCGATTGCCGCATGCGCCATCGCCTGTTCGTTGTGGGCGCGAAAGGTCGGCAGTTCGTCGCGCACCTGATAGAGCGCCTCGCCGATGCCGGCGACATTGCCGTGGCCGAAGATCGCCCAGACGCCGCCGAAGATCGGGACTTTGCTACCGTCGATCTCAGTCATCTGGCGCGACAGGAAGCGGGTCAGCGCCTGCGCCATCGTCAGGCGGATTGTCTTGCTCATGGTGTTTTCCTCCGCAGTCCTATTCCGCGCCTTCTTATGCCGCCTTGCGGCCGCGCGCGGCAAGCCACGCATCCGTCAACTGTTCGAAGCGCTGCGCCATGTCGGCGATCGCCTCGTCATCCGACATCCTGCCGGCCAGCCATTGTTCGGCCGCATGGACGAAGATGGTGCGGCCGACGGCAAAACCCTTGACGATGGGTGCCTTGGCGGTGGCGGCGAACGCCGCTTCCAGCTCGTCCTGCGGCGCTTCCAGGCCCAGCAGCACGACGCCGCGGCACCAGGGGTCGTGCTTCAGGATCACGGCCTCGATCTTCGCCCAGGCGCCGCTCGACGCCTGCGGCTCGAGCTTCCACCAGTCCGGCTTGATGCCGAGCGCATAGAGTTCCTCCAGCGCGCGCGGGATCGTCGTGTCGTCGAGCTTGCCATGCTTGCCGGCAATGATCTCGATGAGAAGTTCCCTGCCGACCTTCCGCGCCGCTTCGAACAGCGCGCGCAACTTCTGCTGCTGTTCGTCCTTGAGCGCCGCCGGATCGTCGGGATGATAGAAGCACAGGCATTTGATGCAATGGTCGACCGGCCACTCGGTGAGCTGCGAGCCGATGTCCTGCGAGAATTCGAAGCGCAGCGGCCGCGAACCCGGCAGCTCCACCGGCCGCCCGAGCCAGGCGAAGGAATGCCTGGCGAATTCGAACATCGCCTTGCGGCCGTGTTTCTCGTCGATCAGCATGCCGTAGCCGTCGCGGCCGGCGGCAACCTTCGCCGCCGCCTTGACCGCCAGCACCTTGAAATCCTGGATGCGTGCGGGATCGGCACCGGCCTTCGCCGCCACATCCTCGAGCTGCACGCGGTGGTCGCAGGCGAGCGCCATCATCGAGGGAATGTCGCGCCGGCGCGTCGTTGCCCAATGGATGTGGTTGATCGCCTCGTCCTTGCGCAACGCTAGATGCCTGCTGCCGTTCTTGAGGAAGAACCGCAGCTCCTCGAAGGTCGGATATTCCGGCGCGCAGAGCAGCCGCGACACGGCGAAGGCGCCGCAGGCATTGGCCCAGGTCGCCGCCGTCGCATGGTCTTCGCCGCCCAGCCAGCCGCGCAGAAAGCCCGACATGAAGGCGTCGCCGGCGCCGAGCACATTGTAGATCTCAATCGGAAACCCCTTGCCGACGACGCCGTCCTCGAGATCGTCGCTGATCGGTCCGTCATAGACGATGCAGCCCATCGCGCCGCGCTTCAGGACGATGGTGGCGGACGACAGCGAGCGGATCGTCTTCAAGGCGCTCAGGCAATCATCGGCGCCCGACGCGATCATGATCTCTTCCTCGGTGCCGACGATGAGGTCGCAGTCGGGCAGCACCGTCTTCAGCTGCGCCGAGACCCGGTCCGATTTTACATAGCGCTCGAACCCTTCGGCATGGCCGGCGAGACCCCACAGGTTCGGCCGGTAGTCGATGTCGAACACCACCTTGCCGCCCTTGGCCTTCATGATGCGGATCGCCTTGCGCTGCGCGGCATCGCTGTTAGGCCTGGAAAAATGCGTGCCGGTGACGACGATCGAGCGCGCCGAGGCGATGAAGGCCTCATCGATGTCTTCCGGCGCCAGCGCCATGTCGGCGCAGTCCGAGCGATAGAAGATCATCGGCGAGACGCCTTCGTCCTCGACCGACAGCAGCACCAGTGCGGTTAGCCGCTCCTTGTCGGTCTTGAGCCCGTCGACATTGACGCCTTCACGCGTCAGCTGCTCGCGGATGAAGCGGCCCATCTGCTCGTCGCCGACGCGGGTGAGCAGCGCCGAGCGCAGGCCGAGCCTGGCGGTGCCGACCGAGATGTTGGCCGGGCAGCCGCCGACCGACTTGGCGAAGGAGGTGATGTCCTCCAGCCGCGAGCCGATCTGCTGGCCGTAAAGGTCGACGGAAGCGCGACCGATGGTGATGACGTCGAGCGGCGCGTATTCAGCGTCCACGGCTTCGCTCATTGGAACCTCCCGTCGGCCTTGTTGTGTTGGGGTACACGCGCGAGCGGCAGCGTGGCGCCGGGAATATGAAATAATAATTCCAATCCATAGTCAATATGGAATGAGCATTCCTTCGGTGAAAAGTACCTTTTCGGCGGTGGATCAGGCCTTGCGCTTCCTGCCCGTGTCGCGCCGCTTCTCGCCGACGCCGACGGTCAGTGCCATGGCCAGCGCCATTGTCGCCGACAGTGAGCGGAAGCCGGCGAAATCGGCCTCGGCAACCTCGAACCAGACCTTGGCGAACTGGGCGAGCGGCGAAAACGAGCTGTCGGTGATGGCGACGATCGGCACGCCCTGTTCCGAAATGCTGCGCGCCTCCTCGATCGTGGCGGGCGCGTAGGGCGAGAAGGAGATGGCGATGACGGCATCCGCCGGCGTGGCGAAGCCGATCATCTCGGCATTCAGCCCGGCCGCCGATTCGATCAGCTGGTTGCGGATCTTCAGCTTGCCCAGTGCATAGGCGATGTAGGACGCCACCGGATAGGAGCGCCGCTTGGCCAGCACATAGATGGTTTCCGCCTTTGCCAGCAGGGAAATAGCGTCTTCCAGATGCGCTTCGTCCAGCGTGCGCGAGATGTCGTTGAGCGAGGTTGAGGCGGCGGCGACGAAGCCGTCGAAGATCGCCCGGTGGCCGGCGCCTCCCTCAGCCTTGACGCGCAGCGCCTGCAGCCTTTCGTCATAGGATGAGTTGCGCTCGCGCAGCCGCTCGCGAAACACCTGCTGCAGGCTGGTGAAACCATCGAAGCCAAGCTGCTGGGCAAATCGGATCAGGGTCGAAGGCTGCACGCCCGCCGAAGCGGCGATGCTGGCGGCGGTGCCGAAGGCGATATCGTCGGGATTGTCGAGCGCATGGGCAGCGATCTGGGCGATGCGTTTCGGCAGGCTTTCGCGTCGCTCCAGGATGGTGGTGCGCAGCGTCTCGAAATCGCGAGGTACCCGTTCGTCCATCGTCGCTCTGTCCAGGCTCATGCGTGAAGCGTCCTCTGTGCCTCATCATAGCGAGCCTGCGCAAGAACACCATAAAAAATGAGGCAGACATTCCATTTCAGGAGAAAATGGACTAATTCATCCACGCAGCGCTTCAAGCAGTGGAGAAACGGAAAATGGTCGGCGTCGGTCTCATCGGTACGGGTTTCATGGGCAAGTGTCACGCCATCGCATGGAGTGCCGTCAGCGCTGTCTTTCCCGACGTGGCCAAGCCACGGCTGGTCCATCTCGGCGAGGTCAATGAAGAGCTTGCCCGGCGCAAGGCGGGCGAGTTCGGTTTCGCCAAGGCGTCGGGCGACTGGCGCGCCGTCGTCAACGATCCCGAAGTCGACATCGTCTCGCTGACCACGCCCAACCAGTTCCACCCGGAAATGGCCGTCGCCATCCTCGAAGCAGGCAAGCATCTGTGGTGCGAAAAGCCGATGGCGCCGAGCTTTGCCGAGGCCGAGGCGATGGCGGCCGCGGCGAAAAAGTCCGGCAAGGTCGCGGCCCTCGGCTACAACTACATCCAGAGCCCGGCCATCCGCCATATCGGCGCGCTGCTGGAAGAGAAGATCATCGGCGAGGTCAACCATCTGCGCATCGAGATGGACGAGGACTTCATGGCCGACCCCGAAGCGCTGTTCTTCTGGAAGCACGAAGCAGCTTCCGGCTATGGCGCGCTCGACGATTTCGCCGTGCATCCGCTGTCTCTGGTCTCGGCCCTGTTCGGCCGCGTCGCCAGTGTCATCTGCGACATGGCTAAACCCTATGCCGATCGCAAGCTGGCCAGCGGCGGTCGTCGCGCGGTGGAGACCTACGACATCGCCAGCGTGCTGATGCATCTGGAAAACGGCATTGCCGGCACGCTGCTGGTCAACCGCTCAGCCTGGGGCCGCAAGGGCCGCATCGCCGTCCAGATCTTCGGCTCTAAAGGGTCGATCCTGTTCGACCAGGAACGATCGAACGAATTCCAGCTCTATCTCACATCAGACCGGCCGACCGAACAGGGCTACCGCACCATCCTGGTGGCGCCGCACCACAAGCCCTATGACCTCTTCGTGCCGGCGCCGGGCCATGGCCTCGGCTTCAACGATCTCAAGATCATCGAGTGCCACGAATTGCTGACGCGGCTTGAAGGCAAGCCGGCGCGGCTCATCGAGTTTGCCGAAGGGCTGGAGATCGAGCGCACGGTGCACGCGATGGCGCGCTCGTTCGAGGAAAAGCGCTGGGTGGACGTACGGTGATATAAGCCCGCTCAGACGGCCGTGGCAGCGACGTTCGTCTCCCATCCATTCACCCAGACCTGCCGCAAGCGGTCGCCTTCGCCCTTGAAGCGTAACCCGGTCGCCTGGCAATCCGCGATCCGGTCGCTGCGGAAATTGCGGATCGCCTGGCGCAGCTCGCACCAGGCGACGATGTTGGCGGTTTCGGCGTAGTAGATCAGCGCGATCGGGCGGATGAGGCGCTCGGAGGCGCGGCCCATTTCGTCTCGATAGGAGAGGTCGAGCTTCTCCTCGTCGCGGATGGCGCGTCGCACCAGCGCAAGGTCGATCGCGCCGGTCGAAGGCGCGGCGAACCCCCACGCGTGCAGCGCATTGGCGTCGAATACCTGGCGCAAGGGCGGCGGCACCGCGCCGGCGATCTTGGCGCTGACGCGCTTGGCCGCCTGCTTGAGCTCGCTGTCGCCGGTGCGCTCCAGCAGCGCCAGCGACAGGACGATCGCCTCCATCTCCTCGATCGAGAACATCAGCGGCGGCAGGTCGAAGCCGGGACGCAGGATGTAGCCGATGCCGCGCCCGCCCTCGATCGGCACGCGCATCGCCTGCAGGGCGGCAATGTCGCGATAGATCGAGCGCACCGTCACCTCCAGCCGCTCGGCGATCGTCGCTGCCGTCACCGGCTGCCGCGCCAGCCGCACGATCTGGATGATCTCGAACAGGCGCGACGCCTTGCGCATTTTTCTCGCCCGGTTTCCATCACAACTGACACACCATCGTCAGTTGGGCTGACCTATAGGAGCGCCTATCGAATTGAAAATCAACAGGTTCCGCTGCGGTTTGGCGGATCGAGGCGGCAGGCAACTGACATGGGCTATGCGGAAAATCTCTGGCTTTTCTTTATCCTGCTGTTCGGCATCATCGCCGTTCCGGGCATGGATATGCTCTTCGTGCTTGCCAATGCACTGACCGGCGGCCGCGACCGAGGCCTTGCCGCGACCGGCGGCATCATGGTCGGCGGCATGGTGCACACGCTGAACGGCGCCATCGGCGTCGGCCTGCTGATGCATTTCGTGCCGATCCTGTTCAAGCCGCTGCTGCTTGCCGGCGCCGCCTACATGGCCTTCATAGGCATCACGCTGATGCGCAGTTCCATCATCGTCGGCCAGGAGGGGCCTGCCGGCAGCCGTTCCGCATGGAAGGCGTTTCGCCAGGGATTTGTGACCTGCCTGATCAACCCGAAGGCATACCTGTTCGTGCTTGCCGTCTACCCGCAGTTCCTGAAACCGGACTACGGTCCGATCTGGATGCAGGCGACGGTCATGGGGCTGCTGACCGTGGTGACGCAGGCTGCGATCTATGGCGGGCTGGCTATCACGGCCGGCCGCAGCCGCAACCTTCTGATCGCCAATCCGCGGGCGACCATTTTTGCCGGCCGCGCGGCCGGACTGCTGCTCTTTGCCGTATCGGTGTTCACGGCATGGGAAGGATTAAGGGCGGCGTAATCCCGGTCACCGCCGCCCACTTCCCTATGCCCTGTCAGGCAGCTCCCTGCCGGTTGTCGATCATGGCGCGGCGTGCCGAGCGGCGCCACTCGACGGCGCCGGCAAGGCCGTGCAGCACGGTCTCGGTGGTCGCCCAGTCGATGCAGCCATCGGTGATGCTCTGGCCATAGACCAGCGGCTTGCCCGGCACCACGTCCTGCCGGCCGGCGACGAGATTGCTCTCGATCATCAGGCCGATGATGCGCTCGTCGCCTGCCGCGACCTGGCCGGCGACATCTGCCGCCACCTTGGGCTGGTTCTCGGGCTTCTTGGCCGAGTTGGCGTGGCTGACATCGATCATCAGACGGGGCGCAACGCCGATGCGGGCGAGTTCCACAGCGGCGGCTTCGACGCTCGCCGTGTCATAGTTCGGCTGAACGCCGCCGCGCAGGATAACGTGGCAGTCCTCATTGCCCGTGGTCGTGGCGATGCCGCTGCGCCCGCCCTTGGTCACCGCCATGAAATGATGCGGCTGCGCGGCGGATTTCACCGCCTCGGCGGCTATGCGCAGATTGCCGTCGGTGCCGTTCTTGAAGCCGACCGGGCAGGAGAGGCCCGAGGCCAGTTCGCGGTGGATCTGGCTCTCGGTCGTGCGCGCGCCGATCGCGCCCCAGGCGACGAGGTCGGCAATGTATTGCGGGGTGGTCATGTCGAGGAATTCGGTCGCAGCCGGCAGGCCGAGATTGTTGACGGCCGACAGCACATTGCGTGCCATCCGCAGCCCCTTGTCGATGTTGAAGCTGCCGTCGAGGTGGGGATCGTTGATCAGGCCTTTCCAGCCGACCGTCGTGCGCGGCTTTTCGAAATAGACCCGCATCACGATCTCCAGCCGGTCCGACAGGCTCTCGCGCAGCGCCGCGAGACGGCTGGCGTAATCGACGGCCGCGACCGGATCGTGGATCGAACACGGGCCGACGATGACGAGCAGCCGGTCGTCGGTCCCGTTCAAGATGGCATGGGTTGCATTGCGCGATGCGCTGACGGTGCGCGTCGCCGTCAAAGTGCGCGGTATCTCCCGCATCACCTCGTCCGGTGTGCTCAGTTCTCGGATTTCCTTGACCCGGAGGTCGTCTGTGGTGGTCAACACGGCTTTCTGCTCCTGTCGAGAGCATGATGCCGAAAAGTGTGAAGCGGTTTTCGGACGACATCATGCTCCCCTTTGATTTAGAGGAAACCTGCCGGCTGAAAACAAAAAAGCCGCCAGGTATGGCGGCTGTTCGGATCTTGTTGCTGCAATCTTCAGATCGAGCGCAATCCTCCCGCCGCCAGCGAGCTCCTAAAGTACCAATATGTGACGGTCAGGTTGATCATGAGGCTCATATAGTCGATGCGGAGGCACTTGTCACGTGCCCTGATGCGGAGACAATTCGGGATGGCCGAAGCACCCAAATTTCGTCATCCCTGGGCGGAGCAGGAGCGAAGCTCCGTCGCGGAGACCCTGGGATCCATTCCGTGACTTTGGCCGAATGGTGCAGCGGAGCAGAATTCCGCACCGCAGCAACGCTCAGAAGTCGCGGCATGGATCCTCGGGTCTGCGCCGCGTCGCTACGCTCCTTGCACCGCCCGTGGATGACGAAGTGATGGGCGTTTGAGACTCGCCGGCGTTACTCCGGTGACGCCCCCGCAATGCTTTGATCGTAGTCGACCAGCGACCCGGTCATGACACCGGACTGCGGGCTGACCATGTAGCTGATCAGACGGGCAAGCTGGTCCGGCTTGACCAACTGGCCCATCGGCTGCGTCGCTTCGGCCTTCGCCAGCCAGTCGTCCGGCGCGTCGTGCCACTTCTTCTGCACGATGTCCTCGCCTTCCGTATCCATCCAGCCGGGCAGCACCGCATTGCAGCGGATGCGGTTGTAGCGATAGGCATTGGCGACATTCTTGGTCAGCGTCATCAGCGCGCCCTTGCTGGTCGAATAGGGCGTCAGGAACGACTGGCCGGTATGCGCCGACATCGACAGCACGTTGACGATCGAGCCGGGTGCCTTCTTTTCCAGGAGATGCGCCACCACGCCCTGCATCAGGAAGAACGGGCCGCGCACATTGGTATCGAAAATCGTATCGAACAACTCTTCGGAGGTTTCGACCAGCGAACCGCGCGCCGAAGTGGCGGCGGCGTTGACCAGCGCGTTGACGGTGCCGAAATGCGAGATCGCGGTGGCGACCGCGCGCTTGCAGTCCGCCACTTTTGACACATCGGCGCTGATGAAAATCGCATCGACGCCGGCTTTCTTGAAATGGGCGACAGCCTTGTCGCCCTTCTCCTGCGAGCGGCCGATGAGCGCCAGCGCCCGGCAGCCCTCGTCGGCCAACGCTTCGGCAACGGCAAAGCCGATGCCTTGCGCGCCGCCGGTGACGATGGCGCGTGTCTGTGAATTGCGATCGGCGGATGCGCTCATCGCTTTGCTCCTGGATTGAGTTCCGGTTCTTACTTGTCGAGGCGGACGGTCTTGCCGGTGGTTGCCGACTTTAGCGCGGCGTCCGCCAATCGAAGCGCGATAAGCCCATCGGCGCCGCTGGGTGATGCCTTCTTGCCCGAGGTCGCGGCGGCGATGAAAGAGGCAATCTCGATGGCATAGGCGTCGAGATAGCGGGTCATGAAGAAGTCGTGCAGCGGCGGGCGCGTATAGCCCTTCTCATTGGCCAGTTCGATCGACACCGGCCGCTGGTTCTCGGCAGCCACCATGCCTTTCGAGCCATGCACCTCGATGCGCTGGTCGTAGCCATAGGTGGCGCGGCGCGAGTTGGAGATGACGGCCTGCTTGCCGGACGCGGTCTCGAGAATGACGCTGACCGAGTCGAAATCGCCGGCCTCGCCGATCTTCTTGTCCACAAGCACCGAGGCATGCGCGCTCACGGCAACTGGTTCCTCGCCGAGCAGGAAGCGCGCCATGTCGAAATCATGGATGGTCATGTCGCGGAAAATGCCGCCCGAGCGCTTGATGTAATCGATCGGCGGCGCGCCCGGATCGCGCGAGGTGATGGTGACCATCTCGACGGTGCCGATGGCGCCGTCGTCGATCGCCTTGCGCACAGCGGCGAAATGCGGGTCGAAACGCCGGTTGAAACCGACCATCAGCGTCGCCTTGGCCTTGTCGACCACGGCCAGGCATTTCTCGACGCGCTTGACGTCGAGGTCGATCGGCTTCTCGCAGAAGATCGCCTTGCCGGCCTTGGCGAAGCGCTCGATCAGATCGGCATGGGTGTCGGTCGGCGTGCAGATGATGACGGCGTCAATATCTCCGGCTTTCTCGATGTCCTCGATGCTGCGCACCTCGGCGCCATAGGCGCTGGCCAGTTCGGTGGCCGCCTTCTCGAACGCATCGGCAACCGCAACCAGTTTGGCCTGCGGATTGGAGCCGACGGCACGGGCGTGGACCTTGCCGATGCGGCCGGCACCGAGGAGAGCGAAGCGAACGGTCATGGGTATTTCCTCTGGGGGAATGGGTTGGAGAGAGTTGTCCGCACCTTGCTTTTGGGGAAAGGTGGCAAGGCTATTTTTCGAGCGCGCCAGAAAACAGGATGACCATCCTGTTTTAGGCCGCGAGTTCCGCCTCCCCGGTCTTGGCGCCGGTGATGTAGGAGACGATATCGTTTCCGTCGGTGTTCTCCTTGCGCAGATTGGCGACGATGCGGCCGCGCCGGAACACGACGATGCGGTCGCAGAGATCGAACACCTGGCGCATATTGTGGCTGATCAGGATCAGCGGCTCGCCATTGTCCTTCAGCGTACGCACGATGTTTTCGACCTGCGCGGTCTCCTGCACGCCAAGGGCGGCGGTGGGCTCGTCCATGATGATCAGCTTGGAGGCGAAGGTCGCCGTCCGGGCGATCGCCACGCACTGGCGCTGGCCGCCCGACATGTGGCGGATGGTGTTGGACAGATTGGGGATCTTCACCGCCGTGCGGACCAGCGCCGCCTCGGTTGCCTTGCGCATGTATTTGCGGTCGAGGATCGAGAACGGGCCGAGGTTGAACAAAACCTTCTCGCGGCCGAGGAACAGGTTCGACGGCACGTCGAGATCGTCGGCCAGCGCCAGATTCTGGAACACGGTCTCGATGCCCGCCGTGCGGGCCTCGATCGGCCCGGCAAAGTTCACTTCCTTGCCGTCGAACCAGATCTGGCCGCTGGTGCGCTGCTCGACGCCGGTGATCTGGCGCACGAAGGTCGATTTGCCGGCGCCGTTGTCGCCCATGATGGCGACATGCTCGCCCTTGCGCAGCTCGAAGTTCGCGCCTTCCAGCGCATGCACGCCGCCATAGCGCTTGGTCAGGTTTTCGGTCTTCAGGACGATGTCTGACATGGTCATGCCCTCATTGCCCGCAGGCGTTGGCGCCACTGGTCGAGAACCACCGCACCGACGATGATCACGCCCTTGACCATCTCCTGGTAGTAGGCGTCGAGGCGCAGGAAGGTGAAGCCGGAGATGATGACGCCGAAGATCAGCGAGCCGATCACCGTGCCGATGATCGAGCCGCGGCCGCCCGACAGCGAGACCCCGCCGATGACCGCCATGGCGATGGCGTCGAGTTCGTACATCACGCCCATGCCGGACTGCGCGGTCAGGTTCTTGGAGCTCAGCACCACGGCGGCGAGCGCGGCGAGAATGCCGGCGATGACGTAGACCAGGATCTTGTGATTGGCGATCTTGATGCCGGACATGCGCGCGGCGTCCTCGTTGGAGCCGATCGCGTAACAGTGCTTGCCGTACCTCGTATAGGTCATGATCAGCTGGAACAGGATGGCCAGCGACAGGAAGATGACGACCGGCATCAGGCCTTTGCCGATGCTGGCGAAACTCTCGGTGGGAAACGAGATCGGCTGGCCCTTGGACCACCATTTGGCGATGCCGCGCGCGGTCACCATCATGCCGAGCGTGGCGATGAATGGCGGAATGCGCGTGTAGGCGATCAGCGCGCCATTGACCAGGCCGGCGAAGAGGCCGCAGGCGATCGCCACCAGCAGCGGCACGATGACAGGC
>NZ_RZRR01000320.1:0-5594 GCF_003998555.1 Mesorhizobium sp. M7A.F.Ca.CA.002.09.1.1
GCCCGCAGGAGATCGACGACGTCATGGCGCTGGCGATCCGCGTCAACGACTTCCTCTCCGGCCTGTTCATGGGCGTCGGCATCCAGCTCGTCGACTTCAAGATCGAATGCGGCCGCCTGTTCGAAGGCGACATGATGCGCATCGTCGTCGCCGACGAGATCTCGCCGGACTCCTGCCGCCTGTGGGACGTGGCGACGCAGGACAAGCTCGACAAGGACCGTTTCCGCCGCGACATGGGCGGCCTCGTCGAGGCCTACCAGGAAGTTGCCCGCCGCCTCGGCATCATGAACGAGAACGAGCCGCCGCGCCCGACCGGCCCGGTGCTCGTCGCCTCGACCGACGGCCTCAAAGGCAAGCCGCACTGATCGCGGTTTGCGACCCGATAATCAGAACAGGAGCATGTCCAGCGTGATCAAGGCCCGCATTACCGTCACCCTCAAGAACGGCGTGCTCGACCCGCAGGGCAAGGCGATCGAACACGCATTGTCCGGCCTGGGCTTCGGCGGCGTCGGCACGGTGCGGCAGGGCAAGGTGTTCGACGTCGAGCTGGCGGAAAGCGACAAGGCCAAGGCCGAAGCCGACCTCAAGGCCATGTGCGACAAGCTGCTGGCGAATACGGTGATTGAGAATTACGCGGTGGAGATAGGCTGATTGAACTCAGTCTTTGCAAAACATGCAAGCAACGTTGTGGAGCTATTCCACCGACTCGACGATGCAATAGCCCGTGGCTTTCTGGATAAATTTCCACCAGAGCCGGGTGTGTATTTATTCTTGGAGGATGGCACTCCCGAAAGAATCGGGCGTACGAACAATCTCTCACAGCGATTAAAGAACCATCTCCGGCAAGATCATGGTTCTGCTGCGTATGCCTTCAAACGCGCTCGTCAAAAGCTAGGGCTAAAGCCCACATATCGCAAAGGTTCCGGCAGGAAAGACCTTCAAAAAGACCCGGCTTTCGTTGAAGTTTTTCGGGCAGAGATCGAGCGATTGAAGACACTCAGCGTGAAATATGTGGTTGTTGAAGACATTGCAGAGCAGTACCTGCTCGAAATTTACTCAGCAATCGAATATGGGTTCGCCCTAGACGAGTTTGGGAATCACTAAGAAAATGAAATCCGCCGTCGTCCTCCTGCCTGGCCTCAATCGCGACCGCGACATGATCGCGGCGCTGACCAAGATTTCGGGAACACCGCCGGTCACCGTCTGGCAAACCGACACCGAAATCCCCGATGTCGATCTGATCGCCATTCCGGGCGGTTTTTCCTTCGGCGACTATCTGCGCTGTGGCGCGATCGCCGCGCGCATGCCGGTCATGCGGGCAGTGGCCGAAAAAGCGGCCGCGGGCGTGACGGTCATCGGCGTCTGCAACGGTTTCCAGATCCTGGTCGAGGCCGGCTTGTTGCCGGGCGCCTTGATGCGCAACACCTCGCTGAAATTCGTCTGCCGGCAGGTGAAGCTCGAGATCACCAATGCCAACACCATGTTCACCCGCCGCTATCAGCCGGGCCAGATCATCCGCTCGCCGGTCGCGCATCATGACGGCAATTATTTCGCCGACGCCGACACGCTTGCCCGTCTCGAAGGCGAAGGCCAGGTGGTGTTCCGCTATGCCGAGGGCACCAACCCCAACGGCTCGATCAACGACATTGCCGGCATCGTCAACAGCCAAGGCAATGTGCTCGGGCTGATGCCGCATCCGGAAAACCTGATCGAAGCAGCTCATGGCGGTACCGACGGCCGCGGACTGTTCGAGAGCGCCCTCGGCATCGCTGCCTGACGATATCGAAGCGAACAGCTTGAAAACAGCCGGACATTCCTGTCTCTTTGGAGCAAGTCTGGTTCATTGGGGAGAGAGACGGTCATGAAACTCTATTCGCGGCCGTTGTCGCCCTACTCGTCGATCGTGCGGGCATTGGCCTACATCAAGGACGTGCCACTCAAGATCATCGCGCCGCCGCCCGGTTTTCCCATCCCGGAAGAGTTTCGCGCCATCTCGCCGATGAACCGGATTCCGGTGCTGATCACCGGCTCGGGCGAGACGATCGTCGAATCGGTGGTCATCGCCGAATATCTCGAGGAACGGTTTCCAGAACCGGCGCTGCTGCCCCCCGATTCCAAGGACCGTGCGCTGGTGCGCATGTTCGCCCGCATCACCGATCTCGATGTGCTGACCCCGTTGATGAAGCTTTTCGAGCTTCATTCCGTGCCGAAGCGCAACAATGCCGAGATCGACGCTCAGTTCGCCCGCCTGCATCATGGACTGGCGGCAATCGAGGCCCGTATGGCGCAAGGGCCCTTCGCACTCGGCGACGACATCAGCTTCGCCGATGCCTGGCTGACGCCGACGCGGTTCATCTTCAACAATTTCCGCGCCATGACAGGACGCCACGACCTGCTCGACGCCTATCCCAAATTCGACGCCTACCAGCAGATCGCCTCGCAACACCCGGCATTGTCGCGTGTGTGGGGCGAGATGACCGACGGCTTGAAAATCTTCCTGTCCGAGCTTGAGATGGGTGCCGCTTGATCAAGTCGAGGACGATCGCGCTGGTCGCCGCGACGGGCTTTGTGCTGGCATCCTGCCAGTCGACGCCAAAGAGCACGCCTGTTCCCTCGGGCAAAAGTGCAGCGCTGCTGGCCATGGAACAAGTGGCGATCGCCGCCCACAAATGCTGGATCGCCAGCAAGGACCCGGCCTTCAAACCGTATCAGATGGCCAATGAGCTGAATTCGTTCAGCGGCACGCCGCGTTTCCTGCTGGTTCCGGCCAAGCACTATGGCGGCAAACCTTTGCTGGTCGTGCAGGCGCAAGGCAATTCTAGCCGTGTCGACGTCTTCGGACCGCTGATGAACGATCCGCTCGGCGCCCGCATCGGCTCCGACATTTCCCGCTGGCAGGCCGGCAATCCGGCCTGCGCCGCGACGGCCTAGCCCATGGGCCGGTTCCTGCAGATTGTGGGGCTGGTCATCGGTCTGGCCGGGCTCATCCTGCAGTTCTGCATCAGCATTCCTGCATCGATGGAAGCAGGCCGCAGCCTGCTTGGCTCCGTCATTTTCGTCTTCAGCTTCTTCACCATCCTGACCAACATCGGCGCGGTGCTGGTGTACACGTCGCTGCTGTCACCCACCTTCTATGCCTGGCTGCCGGCCTTTGCAGGGGCGCGGATGCGCACCGGCGTTGCGGTTTCGATCGCACTGGTCTTCATCATCTACGCAACGGTTCTGGCACGACTCTGGCAGCCGCAGGGACTGTTCCTGCTCTGCGATGTTCTCCTGCACTACGTCACGCCGGTGCTGTTCGTGCTGTGGTGGCTGATATCGGGCGCCGACGGCCGGACACGCTGGAGCGACATTTCGTGGTGGGTGATCTATCCCATCGCTTATCTGGTCTATGCGCTGGTGCGGGCGCCGCTTGCCGGCGAGGTGCCCTACCCTTTCCTGAACATCGCCAAGAACGGCGCGACCAGCGTCGTCATCTCAGCTGCAGCCATCACCGGACTTTTCCTCGTGCTGTGCGTGGTCGCCGTCCTTGCGGACCATGCCGTTGCACGCACCAGGGCGTCGAGGGTCCGTTAGAACTGTGCGGACCTTCTGTCCGGATTTCCCGGGACCATCATCTTTCCCAAACCGGTTCCCACTTTTGGGATCACGGTCAGTCCCAGAACGGCCTGATGCCCTCGCGGTGGGCGTCGCAGCGCGTGACGCCGATATCCTTGAGCTGGTCGTCGGTCATCTCCAGCAGAGCCAACCGGCTGCGGCGGCGATCCAGCAGGTTGTCGATCCATCTTGCCAGCGACCTCAGCACGCGCACAAGGCGGCTGACAAAGCCGCGCTGAGCCGACGGGCGTGTCGATTGGGCCGATAATGCAGCGCTCGAATGACGTATTGTCACGATTGTATTCATTTTCTTTCTGCCAAAGTCCTAAATTGTACCCTTTTGGCACGCGATTGATATGTATTGACTCATCTATCGGTGCAATATAGAAAATTGTCACCATGACAAATTGGCTTCCAGATCTCACTGCCGGCTCCGGCCCGCTGTATCAGCGGCTGGCGGATTCCATCGAGACGGACATCGATCGGGGCGTGATCGATGCCGGCGCAAAGTTGCCGCCGCAGCGCGACCTCGCCTACGACATCGGCACCACCGTCGGCACGGTCGGCCGGGCCTATCAATTGCTGCGCGAGCGTGGGCTGGTGAGCGGCGAGGTCGGGCGTGGAACCTATGTGCTCGGCCAGCGCGCGAAGCCGGATTTTCCGGCTCCGGACGTCGGCGGCGAAGGCACGCGCTATATCGATGCGCCTAAAGGCAAGCTGCGTTTCGACAGCACCGCAGCACCTGATATCGGCCAGGGCGACATTGTCGCCGGTGTCCTGTCGCGCACGGCGCAAGACCATCCGCATGAGATTTCGAGCTACACCAGGGATTTCCCCGAACGATGGTACGAAGCCGGCGCCCGCTGGTTGGCGCGCAATTCCTTTCGCCCGGATGCCGACACCATCGTTCCCACGCTCGGCACCCATGCGGCGGTGATGGCGGCGATCGCGGCGCTCACCATGCCTGGCGACTATGTTGCCTTCGAGCACCTCACCTACTCGCAGGTTTCCCGCAGTGCCGGCTTGATCGGCAGGCGCACCGCGTTGGTGGCATCGGACGATGAAGGCATCGATCCGCAGGATTTCGAGCGCGTCTGCGCGCAAAAGCATCCCAAGATGATCTTCCTGATGCCGACGGCGCAGAATCCGACGCTGGCCACCTTGTCGGCGGCGCGCCGCGAAGCGATCGCCCATGTCGCACGCGAATACAATGTCGTCCTCATCGAGGACGACCTCTATGGCAATCTGACCGATGATCCGACGCCGTTGCTGGCCGAATATGCTCCTGAGAGGACCATTGTCGCGGGCGGCCTGTCGAAGTCGGTCGCAGCCGGTGTGCGCGGCGGCTGGCTTTCCTGCCCGCCCGCCTACCGCCACCGCATCCGCGTCGCCCACAAGATGATGACCGGCGGCATGCCCTTCCTGCTGGCGGAGGTGAATACAAGGCTGGTGCTGTCCGGTCAGGCGGATGAGATACGAAAGCGCAGCATCGCCGAAATCAGCGCCCGCATCGCCATCGTACGCGAGACTTTGGCCGGCTTCGCCTTCAAGTCGCATGACAGGGTGCCCTTTGTCTGGCTGACCCTGCCCGACCCCTGGCTTTCCGGCACCTTCAAGAACGCTTGCCTGGAGCACGGCGTGCTGATCGACGACGAGGACGAATTCAAGGCCGGCCGTTCCGAGCAGGTTTTCCATGGCGTCCGCTTCGGCGTTTCGCAGCCGAGACAGCGCGGGGATATCGCTGAAGGCGTTGCGGTGATCCGGCGACTTCTCGATGAAGGCCGCGCCGGCTACGACAGCTTCTCCTGACACTGCGTGGCTTTGTCCGGTTTTCCGTCGTTTTTCGTCAATCCATGGGTGTATCGGCCGCAAGGCTTGCGATAAGACGGGACTCAAAATCCCAACGTCCCGGATAAAAATCGCCGCCCATGACCATTTCCAATTCCGTGCCGATCACCCCCGAGCTCATTGCCTCACACGGGCTCAAGCCCGACGAG
>NZ_RZRR01000321.1:0-5590 GCF_003998555.1 Mesorhizobium sp. M7A.F.Ca.CA.002.09.1.1
AGACAGTCTCAATCGTGCAATTCCCGCGATATCGGCGGCCCCACCGAAAAGCCGGAGAATGTGACCTCGAAGCCCTCGCGTTGCGGCGAACAGCACATCATGCCGACATCGACCGTCCTGGAGATCGGAAAGTAGGCGAGCCGCACAGGCTTCCAGTGGCCGTCGGAAGCATCGAGATACTGGACACGGATCGTTTCGGCGTGACGGGTCAGCCGGATCCTGACGCCGCCCGGACCGGCATGAATGGCGACCAGCGACCAGTCTGACGTGTCGTTGGTGACCACGACGGAGAAATAGGCAAGGCCGTCGGTGTACTCGATACCGGCCTTGATCCAATGGGTTTCGCTGAGCCGGACCATCAGCCCCGCCTGATCATAAAGCACCTCGTAGTCGCCTTTGACGGTGACCTCGGCGGTGAAATCGCCTTCGACGGGCCGGTGCAGGAAGTGGCCATTGTCGCGCCAGAAACCGTAGAAGGTCTCGCGCCAGAAATCGGTCTCCTTGCCGGTGCGCACACGAACGCTGTCGCCGTCGATAGAATGGTGCGGCGGCGGGTTAAGCCAGGTCAGGTCCTGCACTGTCATCCTTCGCGCCGCTCCAATCCAGATGTGCATGGCGGGGTTGCCGGCGTGGTCGGCAGTGACCGATCAGCCCGGCTGATCGGTCGACGGCTGATCAGCCCGCGAATGTGTAGGCCGTCTTCACCGTGGTGTAGAACTCCGCCGCATAGTGGCCCTGCTCGCGCGGCCCATAGCTCGAACCCTTGCGGCCGCCGAAGGGAACATGGAAATCGACACCCGCCGTCGGCAGGTTGACCATCACCATGCCGGCCTCCGAATTGCGCTTGAAGTGCGTGGCATGCTTGAGGCTCGAAGTGCAGATGCCGGAGGTCAAGCCAAAGGGCGTGTCATTGGCGACGGAAAGCGCCTCGTCATAGTCCTTGACGCGAATGACGCTGGCGACAGGCCCGAAAATCTCCTCGCGCGAACTGCGCATGGCGTTGGTCGCCTCGGTCAGCAACGCCGGCTGCAGGTAGAAGCCCGGCGTCTTGCGGTCGAGCCGCTCGCCACCGAAGGCGAGCGTGGCACCTTCCCTGACGCCGATGGCGATATAGTCCTCGTCCTGCTTCAGCTGCGTCGCGTCGACGACAGGACCGATCTGGGTCTGCGCGTCGAGCGCATCGCCGATGACCAGTTTGCTCATGCGATCCTTGAGGGCGTCGACGAAGCGGTCGTGAATGCCGTCAGCCACAATCAGCCTGGACGAGGCGGTGCAACGCTGGCCGGTCGAGAAGAAGGCACCATTGAGCGCGCAATCGACGGCGATCGCGAGGTCGGCATCGTCGAGCACGACCAGCGGGTTCTTGCCGCCCATTTCAAGCTGGAACTTGCGCATGTGTTCGATGCTTGCCGCAGCGACGCGCTTGCCGGTGCCGACCGAGCCGGTGAAGCTGATGGCGTTGACATCGGGACTGTCGAGCATCGCCTGACCGACGACCGAGCCCTTGCCCATGACGAGATTGAGCACGCCCTTCGGCAGGCCGGCGCGATGCAGGATGTCGACGATGGTCCAGGCGCTCTCGGGAACCAGTTCCGCAGGCTTGAAGACGACGGTGTTGCCGTGTGTCAGCGCCGGGGCGATCTTCCAGGCCGGAATAGCGATCGGAAAATTCCACGGCGTGATGATGCCGACCACGCCGACCGCCTCGCGCGTCATCTCGACGCCGACGCCCGGCCGCACGCTCGGCACGACCTCTCCGGTCAAACGCAACGTTTCGCCGGCAAAGAAGTCGAATATCTGGGCGGCGCGAATTGTCTCGCCGATGCCTTCGGCCAGCGTCTTGCCTTCCTCTCGCGCCAGATTGCGGCCGATCTCGTCCTTGCGCGCCAGAATCTCGTCGGAGGCCTTTTTCAACACCGCGTGACGCGCCAGCGGACCGGAGCGGGACCAAGCCGGGAACGCTGCCTTGGCCGCAGCGATCGCCTGCTGGGCCTGTTCGACACCCGCCGAGGCATAGTCGCCGACGACGTCGCCGGTATCCGAGGGGTTGATGTTGCGCGAACCGGCATCGCCGACCCACTCGCCATCGATGAGGTTCTTTCGAAACAGCGTCATATCGTATGTTCCTGCTTGTTGGCCGCGCGGGCATCTGTCTGAACTGGTATTTGCCAGACAATTGCCTCGCGGGAAAGCAAACAGTGAACCGCCAGCCGCGACAAAAATCCCCGTGCCTGCGCCGCGCGGATGGCGGGCGACGACGATTCCCCATCGAGCCTCGATGCAGCCAACCTCCATCGTGCATCAATCCGCTTGGGCCGATTCATCCTGTACACTTATGTCCATAGCCTTGATTTGCCTGAGGCAGCATGTCATGCGTCGTGTCGATGGCAGCTCTCGAAACGACGATTCAGCGCGCCGGCGCCACCGGCAACATCAAGGCCACTCGCGAAGACTGGCTGAAGCTTGCGCTTGAAACGTTGATCTCTGACGGAGTCGAACGCGTCCGCGTGCTGACGCTTGGCCAGAAGCTCGATGTGTCGCGCTCCAGCTTCTACTGGTATTTCAAGAGCCGGCAGGATCTGCTCGATCAGTTGCTGGACTACTGGCGGCAGACGAATACCAAATTCATCGTGGAACGCGCCAGGCGGCCTTCCGCCACCGTCATACGCGGGGTGATGAGCATTTTCGAATGCTGGGTGGACGAAAGGCTGTTCGACCCCCAGCTGGATTTCGCGATCAGGGCCTGGGCCCGTCGCTCGCCCGCCATCAGGCGCGCCTTAGACGAGGCCGACGAGGAGCGTGTCAACGCCATACGCGACATGTTCATGCGTCACGGCTACGACGAGGAGGATGCCTTCGTGCGGGCCCGCGTGCTGTATTTCATGCAGATCGGCTATTACTCGCTTGAGCTCAACGAGCCGATGAGCAGCCGCCTGCCTCACGTCGCCGGTTATCTGCGCAGCTTCACCGGCCAGGAGCCTCCGGCGGAGGATGTCGAGGACTTCTCGCGCTATGTCGAGAAGACGCTTTCGCGCAATCGATAGTACGGGCCGCTCGGCCGCCGCGGCCTGACGATTTCGCGTCGTGCATCGGCCCAATAGCAAGCACGGTTGCTGCCGACAGCAGCAGAGGAGCCCTCTGCCGTATCGGCGCAGAGCGGCGCACGGGCGCTCATTCCGCTGTCCGCCAACCTCTAGACACATATGTACAATACCGATAGGGTACGCCACACTGGCTGGGTGGAGTGCGACAGGATGAAATCCCAATATCGGGCGATCGTCATCGGCGGCGGCGTGGTTGGAGCCTCGGTGCTCTATCACCTGGCGAAGTTCGGCTGGAGCGACGTCGCGCTGATCGAACGCGAGGTGCTGACCGCAGGGTCGAGTTGGCATGCGGCCGGCGGGTTCCATGCGCTGAACGCCGATCCCAACATCGCCGCCCTGCAGGCCTACACGATCGACCTGCTCTCCGAGGTCGAGAAAGAATCGGGCCAGAGCATCGGCATGCACATGACCGGTGGCATCTCGGTCGCCTCCGCGCCGGAGCGCTGGGAATGGTTGAAAGCGTCATACCGCATCTTCCAGACCATGGGCATCGACGATGTCCACCTGGTCGGAGTCGATGAGATCAAGCAGCGCTGCCCGATTCTCAACACCGATGGCATGCTGGGTGGACTCTATGCCGCGCGCGAAGGCCATATCGATCCCTCGGGCGTCGTGCACGCCTATGCCAAGGCAGCCAGGCTGCGCGGCGCCGATATCATCGAGCACAACCGCGTGCTGGCACTCAACCGCCGCGCGGACGGCGGCTGGGACGTAGTCACCGAGAAGGGCACGGTCATTGCCGAACACGTCGTCAATGCCGGCGGGCTGTGGGCCAAGCAGGTCGGCCGGATGGCCGGCATCGACCTGCCGGTGTCGCCGATGGAGCACCATTATCTCGTCACCGAGGCGCTGCCCGAAATCCAGGCGCTGGACAAGGAATTGCCGCTGATCGTCGATCTCGAAGGCTTCACCTACATGCGCCAGGAACAGAAGGGCCTGCTGCTCGGCATCTACGAGATCAACCACAAGCACTGGAACATGGATGGGGCGCCGTGGGATTACGGCATTGAACTGATCCAGGAAGACACCGACCGCATCGCCGACGAGTTGGCCCTCGGCTTCAGCCGATACCCCTGCCTGGAGAATGCCGGCATCAAGCGCTGGGTGAACGGCGCCTTCACCTTCTCGCCGGACGGCAATCCGCTGGTCGGCCCGGTGCGCGGGGTTCCCAACTACTGGGTGGCGTGCGGCGTCATGGCCGGTTTCCTGCAAGGCGGCGGGGTCGGCAAGTCGCTTGCCGAATGGATGATCCATGGCGAGCCGGAAGCCGATGTCTACGGCATGGACATCGCCCGCTATGGCGATTTCGCCTCCAACCGCGAATACATCAGGCAGACCACCGGGCAGTTCTATTCGCGCCGCTTTGTCATGAGCTATCCCAACGAGCAGTTGCCGGCGGGGCGGCCCTTGAAGACAGCCGGCGCGCATGACGCGATGGATGCCGCCGGCGCGCGCTGGGGCAATTCATGGGGCATGGAAGTGCCGCTCTATTTCGCGCCGCATGGCTTCGTCGAGACACCGACGCTGAAGCGCTCCAACGCCTTCGACATCGTCGCACAGGAGTGCCGCAAGGTGCGCGAGGGCGTCGGTCTGCTCGATATCACTGCCTTCTCACGCTACGAAATCGCCGGGCCGCAGGCGGAAGCTTGGCTCGACCGGCTGCTTGCCTGTGCGCTGCCCAATCCGGGTCGCGCCAAGCTCGCGCCTATGCTCGGCGAAAACGGCAAGCTCAAGGGCGACCTCACCGTCTTCAACTGGGGCGATGGCTCCTGGTGGATCATGGGATCCTACTATCTGCGGCAGTGGCATATGCGCTGGTTCGAGCAGCATATGAGCGACGGCGTCACCGTCCGCGACATTTCAGACGCGGTCGTCGGTTTCTCGCTGGCTGGTCCCAATGCGCGAATGTTGCTTGAGCGCCTCACACATCAGGACGTTTCGCACGAGGCCTTTGGCTTTCTAGCCTGCAAGACATTGGATGTCGGGCTGGTGCGGGCCAAGGTCGGACGGCTCTCGGTCATCGGCGAACTCGGCTACGAGATCCATTGCCAGGCCAATGAGCACGCGGGCCTGCGCCGCGCTCTGCTGACGGCAGGCAAGTATCTGGGCGTCACCGAATACGGCTTCAGCGCGGTCAATTCGCTGCGGCTCGAAAAGAGCTTTGGTATCTGGTCGCGCGAGTTCACGCAGGACTATACGCCCGATGAGACCGGGATGGACCGCTGGATCGCTTTCGACAAGGGCGATTTCATCGGCCGCGAGGCGGCCCGGAAGGAGCTGAAGGCTTCATCGAGGCGCACGCTGGTGACGCTCGAAATCGACGCGGCGGACGCCGATGCCAGCGGTTACGAGCCGGTCTGGTATAGAGGCAAGCTTGCTGGCTTCGTCACCTCGGGCGGCTACGGCCATACGGTCGGCAAGAGCCTCGCCATGGCGCTGGTCGAGCGCGAAGTGGCTGATATCGATACGCAGTTGACAACCCACAT
>NZ_RZRR01000322.1:0-5574 GCF_003998555.1 Mesorhizobium sp. M7A.F.Ca.CA.002.09.1.1
GGGTGACACCTCGACGCTGGCCGACCCGGCCGTCGTCGATGATCTGGTCGCCAACCGGCAGAACAAGAAGAGCTGATGCAGGCCGCGCTGGGCACTGTCAGCGAACTCTGGCGCTATCCGGCGAGTTCGCTTGCCGGCGAGCGCCTGAAAACAATCTCGGTCGACGTCGAGAGCATCGACGGCGACCGCCTGTTCGGCCTTGTCGACGTGTCCGACAACGAGATCGCACGACCGGACCGCGACGCGAAATGGCACAAGGTGCCGCGCATCCGCACCCGGCTGTCGCCGACCCTGGAACTCGAGATTGCCGTTCCCGAGGGCGACTGGCTGGCCGCGCCAAGCATCGAGAGCGACCGCGCGGTGTCGGCCTATCTCGGCTTCGAGGCCTCGCTCCGTCCGTTTCGCCGCGAGAATGCCGGGCCTGACTATTCCGGCCCGCTGACCGCGGAGCGCTACCGCAAGGCGCCGATTCATCTATTGACCACGGCTTCGCTGGCACGCCTGAAAGCATTGCACCCGGAAGGGGTCGCCGACCCGCGCCGCTTCCGCCCCAACATCGTTGTCGACATGGCGGCCATCGAAGGCTCGTTTCCCGAAACGGAATGGATCGGCCGCAAGCTTGCCGTCGGCGATCTCCTGCTGACCATCTCGGAACCCTGCCGCCGCTGCGGTTTCACCATTGTCGCCCAGGATGGCTTCGACCATGATCCGGCGATCCTGCGCAACCTGGTCCGTCACAACGCCCATAATCTCGGCGTCTATTGCACGGTCGACAGGCCGGCGCGCGTCGAAGTCGGCGACGCGATGCGCTTCCTGTAAGCTATCGATACAGATCCGCCCGTGTCGGCGGCAGGCCGCTTGGACCGCGCGCGCGCTTGGTCACGACGGTCTGGAAAATCTGTGCCGATGCGCGCTCGAAGGTGATCGAACAGCCCGTCAGGTAAAGCAGCCATAGCCGCGCCCTGGCCTCGCCCACCTCGGCGATTGCCTCATCGAAGCGGGCCTGCAGCCGCTCGGCCCACAGCCTGCAGGTGCGGGCATAGTGCTCGCGCAGGTTCTCGACATCGTAGACGAGAAAACCATGCGCCTCGAGATTGCCTGTTGTCATGCCGATGGTGTCGAGTTCGCCGCCGGGAAAGATATATTTGAGCAGCGCCTTGAACTCCGGCCCCTTGCGCAAGGTCTTCTTGATGTCGCCCTTGCTGCGCCGGGTGATGGCGTGGTGCAGATAGATGCCGCCCGGCTTCAGCAGGCGATGAATGGTCTTGAAATAAGTCGCATGGTTGGCGAGCCCGAGATGTTCGAACATGCCGATCGACGAGATCTTGTCGAAGCTGCCGGTGAGTTCCGCATAGGATTTGATCTCGATGGTGATGCGGTCCTCCAGCCCCTCGGCGCGAATGCGTTCGCGGGCCAGCTCGGTCTGCGCCTGCGACAGCGACACACCGTGGCCGACGACGCCGTAGTTCTTTGCCGCATGGATCAGCATGGCGCCCCAGCCGCAGCCGATGTCGAGCAGTCGTTCGCCCGGTTTCAGCCGGAGCTTGCGGCAGATGTGGTCGAGCTTGTCGACCTGGGCCTCGTCGATGCCATTGGCGAAATCCTTGAAGTAGCCGCAGCTATAGACCATGCGCTCGTCGAGAAAGAGCCGGTAGAAGGCGTTCGAGATGTCATAGTGATGCTGGATCGCCTCCTGGCTCGAACCGCTGACATAGGGATTGCGCCCCGACAGATCGGTCCGCGCGCTCATCTGCTTGCGTGCCAAAAGCACGGAAGGCAGGTCGCGCAGGATCGCCATTTTCGGCAGCGACTTGAGCTTGGTTCTGAGCTTGCCTTGCGACGGCAGGGCATAAAAATCGAAGATCGTCCCGTCTTCGATGTCGATGGTCTTGGAAATCCACATCTCGATCAGCGTCGACAGGGACGGTCGCTTCACGATCTGCCAGACGATGTCCTGGTCGTTGATGGTGAGCACCGGACCAGTGGCGGGGCCTATCCGCTCCCCGGTCCACAGCCTGACCGCAAAACCCGGCTTCAATGTTTCGATCACCGTTCGAACGATGCGAGCGGCCTTTTCGGCTGCCTCCATGCGATTCCTCCGAATGCTGGCTCAGGGGCAGAAGTTTGCCCGGTCGGCCTGGCAATCGCAAGCCGGCCCGCACCAGGCCCGCCCCTTGGTTAATTTCAGACCTGCACCTTGTCTTTTGCTGCAATGCACCCCATCATGAGTATGTGTTCAACAAATCGAAAGGAGGTGATCCGATGTCGAGTGATTTCGTTTTCCAGAACGTGGCCTCAGCGGATTGCACTTTCGGGAAGCAGTCTTCCCGTTAAGGCGCGAAATGCGCGGCGGCTGACCTGATAGGTCATCGCCATGGGCCGCGCCACGGACGGAAACACGGAAGGCCGCCGGCTTCGAAAGAAGCGGCGGCCTTTTCCGTTTGCGGACCAGACTACTGGGTCAATGCGATCTTTTCGGTGTTGCGAATGATTTCCTGAAAGGCGTCGTCCAATTCGGCTCCGGTGGACACGTCGAAGAAATGCCTCTTGGCGGCGGAGGTATCCTTCGACGAACAATCCTTCAGCACCGCCTTTGCCTGGTCCCGCTCGGTTGTCGACATATCCTTGTCGTCCAGATCGAAGCCGATGGTGAAAATCTCGATGCCGTCGTTTTTCATGTTGTCGCACAGCGTTTCGGCGTTGCCGCGCGCAAGGGTGCCCTGCCTGTTGTAGCTGTCCCCAGCACCGGCGAAGGCCGTATTGAACTGGCCATCGGTCATCAGGATCGCGACCTTGGCGATCTTCTTCGGATCGGCATCCGAGGCACCCTTGCCAAGACCGGCATTCCTGATCGCAGTGCGCCATTGCGGCGACAGCATATAATAGGTCCACTGAATGGCGATCGCGCCGGCCGTAAACCCATTGGCCCGGAAGTCCTCGATCGATTCAAGCAAGGCATCGGAATCGGCGGTCAGCGGGATCACTTTCGCATCAGGGCACCTGTTCATGTCCCCGTCACCGAGATGATCGTCCCGGTTGACCAGAGCATAGTATTTCTTGCCGTTCCCGTCGGTGCGGACAGTATCCGGGCCGTCGGCGCTCATATCCGCGTTGCCGTTCTTGTCCTTGCGCTCGGTGGCGCAATTGTCGGGGCGTGGCATCGCCGCGCCGACAATGGAGATGTAGTCGCTGAAGGACGGCAGCAGATTTTTGCCCGTCTTGGCGACGAGAAGCGGACTGCCGGCGACGGGTGGGAGCTCAGTGCTGGCTTGTTTTTCGGCATAGACGTTTTCCGCCAGCTTGCCGGCGTTGACGCCAGATGCATAAGGCACAATCGCGACGCGGATGCGGGGGTTCTGCGGATCCTGTTTCTGCAGCATCGTCTGGACGGCGTTTTTTGCAGCTGTTTTCAGATCGCCGATTTTGTCGACCTTGCCGCGCTTGGCCATCGACCCCGTTATGTCGAGCATCATCGCCACTTCGACGGTCTTGTCCGAATAGAGCGCCGTCGTGGAGGCGGCGACGCGTTTCATGTCGCCCGTGCCAAAAATCGGGAAATACAGCCCGACATCGACATGGGCGTCAGCCTGGACCGTCTTGGCGGTCCTGTTGACGATCAGCCTGTCGAGTACGATCTGGTCGGCCTGCAGAATGCCTGCCTGGCTGTTGGCGTCGAGAAAGGCCTGCACCGATTTGTTGGCATCGGCTTCCTTGATGGCGCCGGTCGTTAGGTCGCGTGCCGTCGATGTGACCGCGGCGTCGACGACGCCTTGGAGGCTCGATCTGGCATTGTAGAGCTGCGATACGTTGACCGAGAAGCCAACAGCCAGCGCCAAGACCGAGGCGCTGAGGCCGAACAGGATTGCGAAATTTCCACCGCGATCCCTGGCGAACCCGCCGATCGCGTGAACAAGACCCCCGTAATTCCGCATCCTACAGCCTCCATTCGCCTCGGCCTCGTCGCCGCGGACAGGGCAATGCAGGATTCCCGCCGGATGACGCCGCTGGCTGGCAGAAGGCCGGCCGCTTGCCGCCAAATCATTGTTTTTGTTCGGCTTCAAGCTCCGCAAAGGTGAATGACTGGTAAACAGAAAAGCGCGGCCGCGGCTGCGTTTACGAGCCGGTTACCATGCTCAAGACGAAGCAATCACGGAATCCCGATGACGTCCTGTTGCGGGACAGGGTCCGTGTGCCGAAGCGGGCCAGTTGTCCCGAGACTGCAGGGCGCGAAATGATCGGATCCAACGCCTCCGGCCGTCGAAAGACCAAAGCGCCATCACGTTTGAAAACCAGGGCCGCTTTTGGCCGCGCCTCAAGGGGGTGTTGAGATTCAGGTCAGGCCAGGTCGAAAATGATGGCTTTCGAGAACCGGAGCGGAGCGGACATTTGGTCCGTGAGCACCGGAAGCGCAGAAAGCCGTCATTTGCAGACCGGCCTCACCTGAATCGACATACCGTTAGGCCAGCATCTGTGCGCCGACGGTCCTGTCGATACCGTGGTAGGGCGGGTTGAACAGATTGCCTTCCTGTTCATAGGTCCATACCTTGAACAGGCTGAGCCGGTGGGCGCCGAAACTATGCAGCAGCGGCACGTCGGTGGCGTCGCGGCCGCGGGCGATGACGATGCGGCCGATTCTTGGCGTGTTGTGGCGAGGATCGAACGTGTACCATTTGCCGTCGAGGAACACTTCCAGCCACGCCGAAAAGTCCATCGGTGCCGGATCGGCTGGCACGCCGATATCACCGAGATAGCCGTTCACATAGCGTGCCGGAATATTCATGCAGCGGCAAAGCGTGATCGCCAGATGAGCGAAGTCGCGGCAGACCCCGACGCGTTCCTCATGCGCCTGAGCCGCCGTGCGGGTCGAGCGCGCATAGCCATAGCCGAACGACAGCCGGTTGTGGACATAGTCGACGATCGCCTGCACGCGCGCCCAGCCGGACGGAATGTCGCCGAAGAGCTGCCAGGCCAGGCTGCTCAGATGATCCGTCTCGCAATAGCGGCTGCCCAGGAGATAACCGAGAACTTCGTCCGGCAGGTCCGCCACCGGCACTTCCCTGGCCAGCGTGTTTACCTCGTCCGTCTCGCCGCTGTCCTCGACGACCGCGTCGTACAGGATGCGAAAACCACCGGCGGGCGCTGTGAAGCGCCGGCAGGCATTGCCATGCAGATCGTGGTACAGCCTTGTCGGCACCGCGGGCGAGGTCAGCACCCGCGTCTGCCGCTTGATATCAGCCTGCCTGTCCCGATGGATCTCGAGCACTGAAATCACCGGCGTGGCGGCTACGCATTCGATGGCGATTTCATAGCCGAGCCGGATCAGCATCGTTGGTCCCCCCTTCGATCTTGTGAGAAGCAGTCCTTCCCAAACGCCCGGAGGATACCGTGGTTCCCTGGGCCGATCGAAAAGCCCACCCCGTGTCTTCCCCTGCCGCGGTCGAGACGTTAGGTTCGGCAACCCCACCAGCGCTCCCCGCACTCAAGGAAACTCATGTATTCAAGCAGAAAATTCGCGGCCTTCCTCTTCGCCATGGACGGCACGCTCATCAATTCCATCGCCTCGGCGGAACGGGT
>NZ_RZRR01000323.1:0-5573 GCF_003998555.1 Mesorhizobium sp. M7A.F.Ca.CA.002.09.1.1
GATCGGGGCCGCTACGATTCTCAAGATGATCATCGCAAAGTTTACGCAGTCGCCCGGCTCAGTCCCGGGAGGCAATCATGATCTTGCGGCTTTCGAAGGGGACGCAATCCACGCTAGACTGTCCAGGCGGCCGTCTGGTTGCGGAGCTCGCCGGACTTTGGCAAGCGATCGGACGAACCGCCATCCCCGACACGGAGACACGTTCATGTTTGCGGCCAAGGCCATCGACACCTCAGACAAGCCCGCGTTCTACCGCGACCTCGCCACCCAATTGAAGGCGCTGCTCGAGGGTGAGCGCGATTCGATCGCCAACGCCGCCAACACCGCAGCACTCATCTTCCAGATGGTGCCGGACCTCAACTGGGCCGGTTTCTATTTCCTGCAGTCGGACGAGGAAATGGTGCTCGGGCCTTTCCAGGGCAAGCCGGCCTGTGTGCGCATCGCCGTCGGCAAGGGCGTGTGCGGAACGGCGGTCGAACTCGGCACCTCGATGCTGATCAAGGACGTGCATGATTTTCCCGGCCACATCGCCTGCGATGCCGATTCGCGCTCGGAACTGGTGGTGCTGCTCGAGGACGATGAAGGCGTCTTCGGCGTGCTCGATCTCGACAGCCCGCTGCCCGGCCGCTTCGACAAGGCCGACCAGGCCGGCATCGAGACGCTGGCGGCGATCTATGCCGCGGCGAGTTCGTTCGAGGACTGAGCTGCGTCCTACGGCTCGGTCTTCAGCGCGCGATTGAAAGCTGCAATCGTCATGTCGATCAGTTGCGCGTGAATATCACCGCGCGATCGTGCTCCACCGTCATCGCAAACCGGGTCGCCGATCTGTTCGGCCGCAATGATGCCGGCAGCGCCGGGCTTACATTCGCCGAACATGCTGTAGTGGCTCGCATCCGCGATCGTCGCATAGCTCGCCTTTGAAATTGCTTTTGCGATCTCGGATGCGTCGGCGGTCACGGGAATCTTTCCTGGTCGGCCAAGATTGACGATAGCGACCGGAATTTTGATACCGGCAAAGCTTTTGACATCGAAGACATCGGATGGGGCAGGATCGATCGCCATGGCGAAATGAATGCGCTCATCCCGGTTGTCCCGACCGGCGGCCTGCAAATCCATGGCGTGAAGATCGACGCCGCTTTGCCTGACCCAGTCGCAGAGCGAGGCATTGAGCAGGTCCGTATCGCAATAGGCCGCCAGCAATTTCGGATCGATGCGGGCACCGGCTATCGCCAGCGCCGTGTTGCCGCCCATGGAAAGACCGAGGACGCCTACTTTGCCTTGTTCGAGGTGCCCTGCGAAGAAAGCGTCCTTCGCCGTCGCGGTCAGGGCAGCCGTGAGATCGGCGGGCCGCAACCAGAGTTTCATCGTCTCGGCGGCGGATCTGTTTTTCCCCGTATTTCCCGGGTGTGTGGGAGCGGCGACGACGAATCCCTGCCTGGCCAGAGGCGTTGCAATCCAGCTCAGGGCGTGTGGGGTTCCCGCCAGGCCAGCGCCATGCGAAAGCAGGATAAGCGGGAATTTTCCGCCAGCGATAGGCGCATCGCGCATGGCGGCCGTTCCGGCGAAAAGCGCGGTGTCGCCTGATATAACCATCTCGCCGCCCGGTTGCGCGGGATACCAGACCGTCACATCGAGATCGATGCCGCGCTCCTTGGATGGGGCAGGGAACTGACGAACGCCGACATTGTCGCCGGCGTCTGCGGGGTGTTGCATGAGCGCCGTGGAAACAGCGACGGCGCAGAGCATAGTCCAGAATTTCATTGAAATCTCCGTTGTCGAACGCGCCCTATAGGTGGCAAGGCCGGAGGCTACAGCGTCCGGGCAAGCTGGCGGTCATGTTCGATTGCAGTGTTAGCGACCCAATGTCAGCGGATCGGAGCGAAGTCCGCGACCTTGATCGCGATCAAGGACGTGCTTTATCGCGATTGAGTACCGTTCAGTGCGGAACGGCGCTGCCGATTTCAGCCGCCCGCCGGTTCGCAAGCGAGGGCGCCGCGTCAGGCGCGTTCCGGTCCCGCCAGGCGAGCGGGGTCATATCGGTGACGCGGCGGAATTCGCGGTTGAAGTTCGACTTGGTCTGGAAGCCGACCGCAAACATGATCTCCGTCACGGACTGATCGGTCTCGCTCAGCAGCCGGCAGGCCTCGGTGATGCGGTGTCCGTTGACATATTGCGAGACGTTCCTGGCCGTGGCCCGGTTGATCGCCATTGAGATCTGCCGTGCTGGAATTCCGGCGCGCCGGGCAAGCCGGTTGAGGTTGAGATTGGCGTCGCGATATAGTTTTTTCTCCTGCATCAACTCGTTGACCCTGGCGATCGCATCGGCGTTCTCGCCGGCGTCGGGTGGGGACGAAGTCTCGACGGGCTCGGCGGCATTGAGCGGGACATGGCTTTGGCTGGCCGCAGCCGCCGCCATGCCGACAATGACGAGCATGAAAAGATTGCCGATGCCGATCACGGTTGCCGCGCGAGCGCCATGTCCCGACGCCAGATCGAAGGACACCAGCATGTCGACGGCTCCCGACAGGCACAGCGTAGCTGCCGCGAAAAGGATGGCCCTGTAGACCGGGACCGCGCCGTCGAAGGGCGCAAGGCGAAGCCCGTCGGCGCCGGAGCGAAGCAGCCAGAGAATGGCGGCGGCGTAGGTGAAATCGATTGATGTCAGCGCCACGTCGATCGCCTCGCGCCAAAAGATTATCAGCATGATGATGATGACCGCGGGTGTCGCGTGGAGCCCCAGCAGGGCCGGCCACCGGCGGTCGCTGGTGCGAACCAGGCTCGATACGCCGGCGTAGAGCAGAGACGGCATGATCGCGGCGGATACGGGGGCGATATAGCCGACTTCGCTGATGCCATAGCCCCAGCGCAGTCCGGTGAGCACCGATTGCAACGCTGCAACAAGGATCAGGGCGAGAAACGGCAGGTTCGGTGCTGCCTCATCCTGGCGGCTGGCGACGACCCAAAGCAGGATGAACAGCGACAGGGCGACGACGAAGGGTAAGGGAACAAACGGCATGGATCGGGTGCGGGCTCGCGTGTTGATGCGCGGCAGACCGTAGCCGATGTGATTTGATTCCCAAACTCGCTTGTGCCGTCTGCGTGCCGGCGATCAAGCTCAGGCGAACTTCACCAGCATCAGGCTGAAGCAGCCGATGAACAGGAAGGCCGAGAAGGCGAGCGCCAGCGGGCGCAGGCCGCGCGAGCGCAGCTGAGAGATGTCGGCCTGCAGGCCCATGGCGGCCAGGCCCATGGTCAGCATGATGGTGGTGGCGAGCGCCATTGCCGATTTCATCTCGGTGGGCACCGTGACCAAGCTGTTCAACGCCACGACAGCGACGAAGGCGGCGACGAACCACGGCATGGGCGGCCGCGCCGCCACCTCACTGCTGCTCCTGCCGCGCGCCATCAGGCCGAGCGCGACGACCATCGGCGCCAGCATGGCGACGCGGGTCAGCTTGGCGACGGTGGCGATCTCGCCGGACTGGGTGCCGTTCTGAAAGCCGGCGCCGATGACTTGCGCCACCTCGTGGATCGAGGCGCCGGCCCACAGGCCGAAAGCGTGCTGGTCGAGGCCGAGCATGGGCGCCATGAGTGGGAAGCCGAGCATGGCGACGGTGCCGAACAAGGTGATCGAGGCGACGGCGTAGGTGACGTCCTCGTCGCGCGCATCGGTGACGATGTTGGTGGCGACGATGGCCGAAGCGCCGCAGATCGAGGTGCCGGCGGCGATCAACTGCGCCAGCTTGGCGTCGACGCCGATCAGCCGGCCAAGCGTGATGGTGAAAACGAAGGTGGCGCCAAGCGTCGCCGCGACAATGCCGACGCCGCCAGCGCCGATCGAGACCACCTGGCCGAGCGTCAGCTGGAAGCCGAGCAGCACGATGGCGAAGCGCAACAGGCGCTTTTGCGAGAATGCGATACCGGCTTTGGCGTGCACGGGCGTGCCGAGCACGTTGGAGTAGATCATGCCGGCGACGACGGCGAGGATCATTGGACTGAACAGCGCGAAGCCGGAAACATTGCGCGCCGAGAAGGCGACGGCAGTGATCATCGTGACCAGCACGATGCCGGGGACGATGCCATTCCAGCTAAGGGATTTTCGCCCTTGCGCGACATCGGCAGGAAACGCGCTTTTTGGAATATCGTTCGCGAAGTGGGAAACGGAAGACAATGCAATGCTCCAGGCGAGTATGCCGGGAGAATGCCATTCCTAAACCAATCTTTCCAACGAATTATTTTCGTTAGAATGATCGATTTTTACGAACGATCCACGGGCGCTGCCGCGCAGACGTCGCTTTCTGGGCGACCTGGATTAAAGCTGCGCCTCGATCGCGGCCTTGTCGATCACCGACCAGACGTTCCTGATCCGGTCGTCGAGGAATTCATAGAAGACGTTCTCGCTGAAGGACACCTTCCTGCCGTTTATAGGGAGCCCGAAGAAGGTTCCCTTCGGCGTGCAGTTGAACTGAAGCCGGCTGGCTAGGAACGGCGGTTCGGCGATCAGCAACTGGATATCGAAATAGAGGTCTGGGATTTCCCGAAAATCGCGCTCCAGCATGTCCTGGTAACCCGACAGTCCGACGCGGTCGCCATTGTAGTGCACCTCGTCATGAACGAAGCGATGCAGCTTCTGCCAGTCCTGATTGTTGAGGCAGGCGATGTAGCCTCGATAGAGGTCGGTCACGGTCACGGCGATGGCTCCGGTGCTGATGCCCGCCATATTGCGACAGGGCTGAAGGCCAGGACGTACAATAAAAGCAACACATAGCGGGCCGTAGTCCTGTTGCCAGTGCCCAAGTTCAGGGAACAATTCCGAATTCGTGTCCGCTCATCACCTGGTCCAACGCACGCTGATCAACGTGCTCGCTGTCAACCGAGGCCTCAAGTTGGGTCAACGGTGCTTGCAGCGTCCAGGTGACACCGTGGCTATCATGCTCGAGAACACCGGTGCCGCTCACCGCGGCTGGAGCGACGCGCCGCAGCACCACGCTGCCGAAACCACCATGGCCGATCGTCTGTACTTCAGGACCATCTCTCTCTTTCCAGATCAGCTGGAACTGTTTCTGGCCGACCAGTCCGGTTACCTTCCATTGCACCGTTATCGTTCCCTCTGCGGCCGAAAGGACGCCGTATTTAGCGGAATTGGTCGCGAGTTCATGAAACGCTATGCCGAGGTACTGGACGGCATTGGGGCTCAGCGTCAGGGAAGGGCCCGACATTGAGATCCGCTCCTCGTTGCCGAACGGTTTGGCCTGCGCAAGCAGCAGTTCGAAGATCGTGGCGCCCTTCCAGTCGCCGGAAACCAGAAGGTCATGCGAGAGCGACAACGCCATGATGCGCTCGCGCACCTGACGTTCGAACTGGGCCGGCGTCGATGACCGCTTGCTGGTCTCCCGGATCATCGAGATGATGACGGAATACTGGTTCTTCACCCGGTGGTTGACCTCGCGCATCAGCATGCGGATGCGATATTCGTTCTCCTTGGCTACTGATATGTCGCGGGCGATCTTCGAGGCGCCGACGATCTGCCCGACGGCGTTGCGCACCGGCGAGATTGTCAGGGATACGGGCAC
>NZ_RZRR01000324.1:0-5564 GCF_003998555.1 Mesorhizobium sp. M7A.F.Ca.CA.002.09.1.1
CCCCTCATTCCCATCGGACGCATTCATCGCCATATCGCGCGGGTCCAGATAGCCTTCGAATGCGGATTCTGCAAAAGGACCTGCCAGACACGCAACTATCTCCCGGATCGCATCATCGCGTTCCAAACATCGATCCATATCGTCCTCGAAAATCGGCTTTCGCTTCGAGGTGAATCCTTGCGCTGAATAAAAACCCGCGCCTTCGACAACACCACCGCACTCTCCGTCACCGACGTCGGGGTAAATACTAACACTTGAGAAAGCAGGGAGTTCACGGTCGTCGTCGAACGTCTGACGGTGCAAAACGATGGCGGCCACCGCGTGCCCGGCTTCGTGATGCGCCACAAGCGGCAGATATTGGGAGGCTACATTCATGCGGTGCGGCTCTCAGGTCTAGTTTGCTTTTGCGCATAGGACCGCAATTGTCGTGCCAACTGGGAAAATCGTTTCGGGCAATGCGATCGCTCCGATAGCGTTGCGTCTCCTGTCTGACATTGTTGGGAAGTCGACACGCGCCCGTCGCAATGCGGTCGACCTTCCGCGCGAGTTGGGTGACCCGTGAAGGCGGCCGACCAGGACGATGTTGCGCTGATCGGCGACGAAGGCGCGGCCGGGCGAGATCGCGCATCAGGGGGTGACCGGCGTGTCGGCGAAGTCGAAGTCGTCGATGTCCTTGGCCAGCGGCAACTTGGCGACAGCGAACTGGTATTTGATGGAGCGGGCCTGCTTCTCCGATATCTCGGCCTGCAAGAGATCACCGACAATCCTGGGCGGCTCGTGCCGTCGCTTGATGGCGACGCGCCCATGATCTCGTCATAGGCTCTGCGCATTCCGTAGAGCTTCAGCGCTCCCATCAGTTCCAGTACCTCGGTGCGTTCCATGGCTGTTTGTCCTCCTGAGACTGTCATAGCGGGTGCAGTCGGCGACCGCTCGTGAGCTAGCTTCAGCGCTTGGGGAATGGAAAGGATCGTGCCCGGCGCCGGATCGCGGCTGCGGGCCAGGATGTTGAGGATCACCGGCGCCGACGATGCACCGTGCTCGATGGCTTCCTGACAGGCGGCCTCGACCGCGCTCAATCCGTCGGTCAGCACCCAGGTGAGGATCAACACCATCTGCCGGTCGACGTCATCAACCGCCTTGAGCTGCGCCGCACCTTCTCCATTGCCGACCGCACGACCCAGCCAAGGAACGGCGCGCGCCGTGTGCCAGGGATCGTAGGCGACCTCGTTGCGGCCAAAGGAGCGAACGTGTTCTCCCACGACCACGCCATCCTCTGGCGGATGCGATCCGATCGACATAAGCATGGATCTCGATGGGCCGACCGACGGCACTCGACAGCACCGAGTATTTGTTGTTGTCGAAGCGCACCGTGCAGGTCTTCGACACCGACGGGGGAATGCAATGGAAGCCGTCGAAGCGACCGGCAGCCGCTCCCGCTGCGGCTTGGCCGCATTCGCCGACAGCAGCCGGTCCCGCGTCTCACGCCGAGCTCCCATGCGGGGATAGGGCTGGTGCTTGCGCTCGTAGCGGAACTGCGTCTCCTCAGAACGCAGGACCTTGCGCACCACCTTGCGCGAGATCTTCAGCTCACGGCAGATCGCTTTGATCGACTTCCCCTGGACCAGCGACAGCCGACGTATCTTTGCAATCGTCTCTAAAACCAACATCCAAAACACAAATGCCTCCGATCAAGCCGGAGGCATCTTGATGACCCCATCGTTAAGGGGTCCCGTTTGGACGAAAATCACCCTTTAAACAGGGTCCCCATTCCACGAAAAATCAATGCACTACCTTCCAAAGCTGCGAGAGATCGCCACCGACCGCTTTGAAGGGGCTTTCGGCGGTCTCGTCAGCGAGGTTGTGGCATGAAGAAACATCAATCCACAGCATTGGGCCGAAGCATGCCACGGGCTCATGCCGCGGGAGAGCGGGAAGATATTCTTGAAAGAAGAAGCGGTCTCCGACATCAATACCGACAGGATGGGCAGCTTTCTCACATCACTTGAGGTCGAGCGTGGCAGTTGCGACCCGCAATGCAAGGCTGGCGGCGATGCATGCCTTTGCGCGGTTCCTGATTTCGGAGCACCCCGAATATTAGGATACGCTGCAACTGGTGGTGACACTTCCCTTCAAGAGGGCGCGTGGGTGGCACCTGTCGAATATCTCGATGAGCCCGGAAATCAAGAGCGTCCTGGCGCGTATCGTCCGCCGCACGCCTTCTGGACAGCGGGATTACGCTCTGTTTTCGCTGATGTTCAATACGGATGCACGAGTTCAGGGATCCTGAATCTTCGATTGTGACCTTCGTCTGGTATCGCCCTGTCCCGCCGAGCAAAGCAACGACCGCCCCACACTGCTCACCCGGTTCGGTGTTCCATACTTGCTGCGCACACATGGCTGCGGGCGAAGGAACCACCATGGCGGAAAAAAGCATCCATCATCGCCCTTTGCGGGACACGACGGCCATCCACCTCGTCAAGGCGGGTGTTGACATCGCCACCATCAGTCGATGGCCAGGCCACTCGGGCTGAACTAACGATGCGCTACGCCCAGGCCGGTATCGATATGAAGCGGCAAGCGCTCGAACAAGGCTTCCCCGACGTGATGTCATCGGCAAAAGATCAGACGATCATCGCTTTGATGGCTGGATGTTTGGCTGGCTGCACCGCTTGTAGACGCTCAGTTATGTGGAGTTGTATCGCGGGAAGTCGCGCGTCTTGGGCTTTTGCGGTGTCAGCTCCACATCTCTCCGCAGTGCACGTTGTCACTGTTGAAGAGCCGTTTGTTCAATCTTCGTCCTGGCACGGCAAGGGTTGTCGATATTGTGGGCGTCTTGCGCTTGCCGAGCTTGTCCGAAATCCAGCGCCGGATCAGGCGTGAACACTGTTGCGTAGTTCGTCAGCCAGAGCGCGGAGAACGTCGGCGCTTCCTTCCAGCGCCGTAAAAGCGTAGGGATTGAGGAACTGTCGGCCCCAGAACAGATTGCGATCTGTGCCGGATAGCGTAGCTTCCTCGCTGACACGCGGCCAATTCTCCGCAATGCATCGGAGCTGGCCTTCAACAATCGCAAGAGCTTCCGGCGCGCTGAGCAGGAAGTGATGCGCCGCTTCAAGGCAGGACGCTATCCGGCTCATGCGGTTATTGCCGCTGATGAGCATGGCCTGGCTGGCCTCCTGGCCACTGCGGGCCTGCGGACAAATATCGTACGCAGGCGTGAGGGTGAGCTTAGCGCCGTCCCAGAATGCCGCATGGTTGCGGGCATGATCGTCGGTGTTGCCGCAAAGTATGTTGAAGACAATGCGGCTGAACAACTCGCGCAGAGTTTCCGACGGCGCGGTGAATCGGTGGCGAATGATCTCCGCCAAATCCTGGTAGCTGGCGTAACGCGCCATCATCTCATCGAGCGCGAGCATCGTCAGCGCTGAGACCATGGATTTGCGTTGCCAGCCGCCCGTGACCTTGATCCGGTCGAATCGCTCGACGAGCAACACGTCGTTGCCTGCGGCGCGAACGAGCGAGACGGATGCCGCTCTGATGCCGCACAAGGCGGCAAGCCGCATGGCTATGAATTCTCCTTTGACGACGCTGTAAAGGTCGGCAGACGAGGAAAATTTCGCGACATGCTTGACGGCGTCACCCTCGATCAGCGCCTTTGGCCTTGCGCCGCCGATCGAGCTGCCGTGATGCAGCGCCTGATCTAATTCGGGGGTGAGCGGAATACCTTTCTCTACCCGCTCCGCCGATTGGACAAGCTCTTCGAGAGTGGCATTGGCCAGTGCGCGCGGCTCGTAATGCATTGGCGAAAACTGAAAATCGAGCGCGCCGATGCGGTCCGAGCCTGATTCCAGCAAGAACGTCAGTTCTGAAATATCGAGCCGCGCGATTTCATCGCCCTTCACACCGAATTTGCGGTTTAGGATAACCCGTCGTCCCCAGGCATCAGGGGCAGCATCGCGGATGCATCCCGGCATGGTTAGGCCAGGAAGCAAAGGCAATTCGCCTGCCTTCAGGGGCAGTTCCGGGAGATAAAGCGGGATCGCGCTTCCCAGTTCACGAAAGCTCCTGCCATAGTTGAAGCTGACGAGTCCGTCATGGGCATATAGCCGCCCGGCGACAACCGGCGCGGTCTCGCCCGGCAGCCAGACCCAGACATAGGCTTCGTCGTACTTGGGGACCTTAGAACTCATCGACGATCTGCTTGCCGGCCTTGTAGACGTGCTTCGGCAGCAGCGCGATGCGATCGTCCATGCGGCCTGTGAGGGCTGTGATGCCATTGCCGTCGGCATCGAACAGCTTCACACCGACAATGGCAGCAGCTTCGAACATCAGTCCGATTTCGACTTTGGGATCGCCCTTCTCGATGCGCTGCAGGGTGCTGCGTGAAACACCGATTCTCTCGGCTAACTCCTGTGCGGTTAACCGGTGCTGCATCCGGCCAAGCCGGATGGTCTTACCGAAAAGGCCAAGCGCTTCCATCGCGTAGCGCGAATAGGTGCGTTTATACGTTGCCTTCATTCGGGTCTCTGTGACCTATGCATGATCCATATCGCCTTCTTTCGAACTTTATATAGGTAATGTCACAGAGCGACTGCCAAAGTCAAGACTCCGTATCGCAAGCGTTACCCATCCGAACGAGGAAGGCGGATATTGCCGACGGCTCCTGCACAACCGGCCAGCTCTGCGCGTCTCGGGCGAGGCGGAGATCTGGCGCTGGATCGCGGACAGCCTTGAGACGCCTCGCATGAGTCATTCATGGGCGGTCCCTGGTGCGGGGCCGCGGCGCTCGACTGCTGGCCGACATTCTCGGCGGCGGGACCCGCATCCGGCTACACCAGCACTTTTCGACCGCATACGCGCCCAGCTTCTCTCCGAAATCATTGCCAATGAGCGCGAACCTCATGCGATCGCCGAGCTGGCCTGGCGGCGCGGAATCTACGCACGCATCCGTATTCGAGACCGCCCAAGGGAGGCTGACTAGCGTAACGCCCTCCGATCTAAGCGCCTTCCACAAAGCCGCTTTCGCACGCGACGGGCTGCATGTGGCGGTCGTAGGCGACATAGATGCCAAGCCCTGAGAGTAAGGCTCTACCAGCTGTTCGGCGATTTGCCTCAGAAACTGGCGCTTGCCGGCGCGAACCAGTGGTATCGCGAGGGCGAGCACGCCGAGCGCTTTTCCTCCGCCCTCCACTGACCACAGACCCGCACGCAACGAAGCCGCGCTCGATCTTATCGTGGCGTGGCTAGGTGCAATGTTTGCTCTCGCCATCAGGCCGGCTTTCCCGATGGCGTGGTCAACCTGATCTATGCGTCCGAAGGTGATCGCGTGGGCCGTGAACTCTGCACCAATTCCAAAGATCAGCTTTACCGGTTCGAACGAGGTCGGACGGCTGCTGATGCGTCAGTGCTCTGACCAGATCAAGAAGGTCAGCCTTGAAACCGGCGGCAATGCACCTTTCATCATCTTCGATGATGCCGACATTGACGGTGCTGTTGACGGTGCGGTCCAGGCGAAGTTCCGCAATGCCGGCCAGACCTGCGTTTCCGCGAACCGCATTTACGTCCAA
>NZ_RZRR01000325.1:0-5561 GCF_003998555.1 Mesorhizobium sp. M7A.F.Ca.CA.002.09.1.1
CTGCGTGAGATTGACAAGCGTCGAGCTCAGCGGCTTCGGCGCTCGCGCCGAAAGGATGGTGGCGACGATGCTGGCGGTGGTCAAAACCGCCAGCAGGCCGATGATCAGGATGGAGATCTCGTGGCGCATCAATCGTCTCGCTCGGGACGCGGGTTGAGCGCCAGAAGCGCGGCGTGGGCGCGCTCGAGAAAGGCGCGGCGTTCTTCGCCCGGGCCAACCGCGACAGGCGCGCCGAAAACGACGCGGCACAGCAGCGGCACCGGCAGGAACTGGCCCTTGGGCAGCACGCGCGACATGTTCTCGATCCAGCACGGGATCAGCTCGACCTCAGGCCGCGCCGTCGACAGATTGTAGAGCCCGGAGCGGAACGCCAGCAGCGGCTCTTCGGTCATGTTGCGTGTGCCTTCGGGAAACAGGATAAGCGAGTGCCCTTGGTCGAGAACCGACAGCATGATCTCGATGGGGTTTTCCTCAGGTCTCGTCCATTGCCGGTTGATGAGCACGGACGACAAGATGTCCTGCGCGATAAAGCGGCGCAGCCGCGACTTCCCCCAATATTCGCCTGCGGCAACAGCATGGGTGATCGCGCGCTCCCTTTCGCTGAGACAGGCCGACAAAAGGATGAAGTCGCCATGGCTGGTGTGATTGGCGAAATAGATGCGCTGCCGCTCGGAGGGCAGGCTGCCGTTCCAGATCGGCCGCACCCCGGTCACCATCCGGGCCAGAGCCGACAGGCCGACGGAGGTTACCGTCTGCAGCAAGGTGAAGGTCTTGAGCGAAAGCTTGTTCATCGCGGCGCCCAAAACCCTGCCGCCAGAAGCGCTGCGGCAAACAGAGCCAGGGCAGCGCGTTGCTTGAACAGCAAGCGGCTTGTGCCGGCCATGCGGTCATCGAGCAAGCGTGTCGCGAACGGAGCCGGTTTCAGGCGCATGCGCGCCAACATGTCATCCACCGCGGCACCGCCGGAAGCTTCGTCGTCATGGCTCGCCATCAGTCGGAACAGCAGCGCGTCGAATGCCAGCAATGCCGACAGCGCCAGCACAGCAACCGCGCTCGCGGCGGCGATCGACAAAGCGATGGCCGCGGGCAAGGTCTCGAAGGCACCGCGCGCCGACGCGGCTAGAGGCGCAAGGACATTTGCGGTCAGCACGATTGCGGCCGGCCACGCGGCCTGTCGCATCAGCATGCCGGCGAAGCGGTCGGTGCGGTCCTGATAGGTATTGCCTGTCATGACGCCGCCCGCCCAGTGGCCTCTGCAAGGTGGACCGGCCGGCCGGCGGCCGCGAGCATCTCGCGGGCGAGCGTCGGCGTCCCGGCCCTGCCGGTCGCCACCAGCCATTCGGCGACGACGCCGGCGCTGCGCTGGAAGCCGAGCGCGCAGCACACCAGGACGGTGCCGTCGCGGCGTGCATTCTCCAGCGCGCCGGCTGCCTGTTGCCGTATCGCCAGTGGCGGCGGCAACAGGTCGATCATCGGAAAGCTGATCCAGCGGCAATCGGTTGTCGCCGGCTTTTCGAGTTCGGCGGCGAGGTCGATGACCGTGCCGAAGCTGTTGGCCTCGCTTGCCGTGGGAAAGCGCCCGAGAAAGACACCTTCGGCAATCGCCACCTGGGGGGCAAGATTGCGCGTCCAGGCCCATATGTTTGCCCTGGCGCCGAGGCGATAAGGCAAGAGCAGGACACGGCTTGCAAGCGTCATGCTGCCATCGGCGGATTTCTGGAACACTTTTTCGCCTGCCCCTGCATAGGCGAGGGTGACGATGGCCAGCGCCAGCGCCGGCCAAAGCAGGAAGAGCGCGACGGCGCAAACGTAGGCACCGAGCGCGGCACCGGCCAGCGCGAGGACGGCGCCCATAGCGTAGAACCGCGCCAGCCGCCGCGCTTTCGCATCGTTGGTCAGCCGGAAGCCTGCAAACGGCAATGCGCCGCTGCGCGGAAACAGCCACAGCGCAAAGAACCCGAGCAGCGCGCCGGTCGGGATGTCGATGAAGTGATGCTGCCAGGTCGTCAGCACCGAGGCGCCGATCAGAAAGCACCAGCCGTGCCAGAGCGGCAGGAGCAACCCGCCGAGCCGGTGGCGCCAATGATCCCAGATGATCGCCAAAAGGGCGATGTGCAGCGAGGGGGCCTGGTTGAACGGCTTGTCGAAACCGCCGAGCACGGCAAACAGGAAGCCGGGCAGGCCGGTCGTCGCCGGCCGCACGAATGTAGCGGTCAGCGGGAACAGGATGAAGCAGATAACGGCGACGATTTGCGCGGTGAGATAGCGTCCGGCCAGACGGTCGACCCCTTGCCTGTCGTTGTTGAGCAGCAGCGACAGGCCGTAGAACAGGTTGATCGACCAATAGGGCACGATGGTCCAGGCGACGAACGGGATGCCGTGCTCCCACGAGAACACGATACTGCCGACATCGTCGCGCCGCGACGCCAGCCAGTTGGCGAAGCCGTAGCTGAGATAGAAGAACGGCGCCAGGAAGGCCAGCCACAGGGCTGCCCTGACGACCACCCGGCTATAGGGTTCGGCACGCGCCACGGATGCAGGCGATGACACCATGCTGCTCAGCGGCGCCGCGCGAGCGAGACGGTGAAGATGCCCCATTGGTCGATGCGCTGGTCGAGCTTTTCGAAACCGGCGGCTTCGACGAACTGGTCCATTTCGCCTTGCGTGCGCCGGCGCATCACCCAGGCCTCGCCGCCGCGATGCGAGGTCAGGCTGCGGGCGATCATCTCGAGCTGCGGGTGCCAAGGCTGGTTGGTGTAGAGCAACAGGCTGCCCGGCTGCATGGCGCTGGCCAATCCACCGAGCGACCGGGCGATCATCGCATTGTCCGAGAATAGCTCGTAGAGGCCGGAAACGATGGCGAGGTCCGGCGCCGGATCGGCGTTGGCGAGCACGTCGGCATCGAAAGCGTCGGCGCGCTGGAACGTGACGTCAGCCGGCAATTGCCGCTCCGTGATCAGCTTGCGGCCAAGCTGCACGTTGAGGTCGGAATAATCCTGCAGACGCACGCTCGCCGGCTGGTCGGGGCTCTTCACGATGGCATCGAGAACATAGCGGCCGTGGCCGGCGGCGATGTCGAGAATATGCACTGGCCGGCCAGTGGTCTTGAGCGTTGCCAGGCAAGAGCCGATCAGTTCTTCGAGATGCAGCTTGCGCTGGCGGATGCCGCGCCAGCCGATAGCTTCCAGGAAGACACGGTCGACGACGCGGCCAAGGGGCGTAAGTCCGCGCGCGTCGTTTTCGTAGACATAATCCAGCGTCGAGCCGGAATCGAAGCCGGTGGCAATGCCGGTCTTCATGCCTTGGGAGACCCAGGCGCCCATGCGGATGGAGGCGCGGCTGAATGCCCAATAGAGGCCCTTTGGCGACATCAACGCGAGCGGTGAAGCAAGCCGGTCGGCCTCGTCGCGTGTGTAGCCGGCAATGTCCGCCTGCTTCAGGTCGACCGGCGCATCCGGTGCCGCGAACTGCCTGGCCAGGAACGGCCGGATCAGGTCGAGGGCCTTTGCCCGGTCGCGTTCGCCCAGCGTGTCGTGGAAGAAGCCCGGCAGCACATGACGTTCCTTGATGCGGCTGCCGAGATTGACGAAGAACTCGTGCTGCGGGCCGTGGCGCACGACCCAATCGCTGCCCGAAAGCAGAAGCTGCGTCGGCGCGGTGATGGCGCGGGCGTCCGCAACGATGCGGGCTGCATGCTGATAGAGTTCGACCAGGATGTTGGAAGCGATCGGCCGCGTGATCAGTGGATCGCTCTCGAAAGAGGCGATTCGCACGGGATCATGGGTCAGGAATTTCGCCTTGACGTAGGAATTGACGAAGAAGCGGCCCTTGATCTTCTGCCAGAGCGCTATGCCCTCCTTGGCGAAGGGCACGTAGAGTTTTACCGAGAAGGCCGGTGAGGCCAGCACCATGGCGCGCAGCTTCGGCGCATAGTCATGCACCCAGGCGGCGGCCAGAACGGCGCCGAAGGACTGCGCGATCAGCGCGATATCGCGCGTGGCGAAGCCATCCCTTTCAGCGATCTCGCGCATGAAGCAGTCGATGTCGCGCACCAGCGCCGAGAAGGACGGGGCATAGCCGCGCTCGCCGGACGAACGGCCATTGCCGCGGGCATCCCAGGCATAGAAGGCGTGGTCCGGCATCCGCAATTCATCGACGAGATGGGCCATGCGGCCGCCATGCTCGTGGCCGCGATGGAAGAGCACCATCGCGCCTTTGGCATCGGCCGAAGCCGCCGGCCAGAATCGGTAGAAGATCTCCGTCCCGTCATGGCTGCGGAAGACCCGCTCCTGCGCTTGCCGCGCAAGGCTTTCCGTGGCCGCGGCGGCGACCGGTTCGTGCATCATGGTCTTTCCCTCTGGCGGCCCCACTGGCGGCATGGCGAGCCTCGATGCTCAGCTGGCGCTGCCAATAAGCCCGGCGCGTATCCGGTTTATGGCGGTCAGCAGCGAAAGCGTTGCCATGGCCGGAAACACAAATGGCGCGATCGATGCCGGCCACAGCCCTGGGGCGCACAGCACGGCGACGACGCCAAGCGCCAGCGCCCTGTCGCTCTTGCCGAACGGCCCGGCATAGTTGCGGCCGATCTTGGCGGCGATGCCGAGCACGCCGGCAAACTCGGTCAGCACCGCCGATATTGCGAAGGCGACGACGCCCCATGCGCCAAATTCCGGAAAGACGGCAAAAGGCAAGATCAGCGCGAGGTCCGAAACGACGTCGCACAACTCGTTAAGATACATGCCGAGCGTCGAGGCTTGGCCATGCTCGCGCGCCAGCATGCCGTCCACGGCATTCAGCGCCATGCGCACGAACATCACCACGGGGATAAGCAACAGCAGCCAGCGCCATTCATGCCGGATCGCAATGGCCGCGCCGGCGGCTATCGACATCGCGGCCGCCAGGATGGTTATGCTGTTTGCGGTGACCCCGATGGCCGCCAGCCGATTGACCAGCGGCCGCAGTCGGCCCTGGAAGGCCGGCTTGAGAGCGTAAAGCGTCGGCATTGCGTTGATCCCCCGATCCTGTTCAGCGGCTGTACATCAATATGCCAGACGCGACCAGCGGAGAGGCGGCGCGGCCATCATGCGTTCGCAAATCGATAACCATGATTGGCCCGGCAAAGCTGTCATGCACATTTGTCGGCTTTGTGTGCACTGCGGCACCTTGAATAGTGAGCACGCTTATTATATATCCCGCTCATGGTTTCCGATGGCATCGACAGATTGGGCTTCTTGATCCACGACGTGCAGCGCCTGATGCGCAAGCGCTTCGAGGCGAGGGCCAGTGGCTTGGGGCTTTCTTCGGCGCAATGGCGGCTTCTGGTCCGCGTTGCCAAGGAAGACGGTGTCGCGCAGGCGCGGCTGGCCGAACTTCTCGAAATCGAGCCGATCAGCGTTTCGCGCCTGGTCGACCGCATGGAGGAGGGAGGCTGGATCGAGCGTCGTTCCGACGCTGCCGATCGCCGCGTCCGCATGATCTTCCTGACGCCCAAGGCAAGCGATGCCTACGCCGTGATCAAGAGCATTGCCGGGGAAGTCTATGAGGAATCGCTTGTCAACGTG
>NZ_RZRR01000326.1:0-5555 GCF_003998555.1 Mesorhizobium sp. M7A.F.Ca.CA.002.09.1.1
GTACCCGACATTGCCGAGATCACCGAACAGGGCGCCCGTTTTACCGACGGCAGGCATGGCGAGTTCGACGCGATCATCTTCGCCACCGGCTTCCGGCCCGGCTACGCCAAATTGCTGGAGCCCGGCGTTCAGCCAGAGCGCAGCGGCGTCAATGCGAGGGCTTCAGAGCTTGGCCTCTATCTCATCGGCTTTCACAATCCGGTCACCGGATTGCTGCGCGAAATCTCGATCGAGGCCGAGCAGATCGCCGACGACATCAGTCTTAGGCGAAACCGAAAGAAGGTGGCCGAAGCCCTGCCGGTATAATTTGACGCGAGAGCAACTGAGTTCTCTCACCTTGCCGCGCGCAGCCAGACCTTGTTGTCGTGGAAGGCAGCACCCCCATAGGGTGCAGGCGCGTCGGCGCCGGTCAAAACGTTGATGCCCTCGCCGCGCTCATGGGCGCTGTTTGGCCAGATGCCTTCGGCGATCACCACGCCACGCTTGATGCCGTCGAACAATTTTGCATGCAGCACGACTTCGCCGCGCTGGTTGCCGACCTCGACACGGTCGCCATCGGCCAGCCCAAGTGCCGCGGCATCGTCGGGATGTAGAAGCAGTTCCGGGCGGCCCTCCCTGGCTTTCGACACCGGTGTTTCCGAGAATGTCGAATTGAGGAAGTTGCGCGCCGGCGACGTCGTCAGCCGGAACGGGTGGGCTTCGTCGGCGACCTCGATCAGGTCGACATGGTCGGGGAATTCCGGCAGCCGCGCCACCGGGCCGAACAGGCCCATGCTTTTGGGCGGCCGGTTGGGCGCCGCCTGCCCGGTCCAGTCGGCGCGGAAGCGGAATTTTCCATCCGCGTGGCCAAATCCGTTGATGAAGTGTGCTGCCTCGAAATCCGGCTGCAGGTCGACCCATTTGTCTTGCTTCAAGCTTTCGAAACTGCCCAGCCCGCGCTTGCCCAGGATGATGTCGATATGCTGCTGCTCGGTCAGGCCGAAACCCGGACGGTCGGCGACACCGAGGCGATCAGCCAATTGCTCGATGACGAAATGGTTGGTGCGCGGTCCCTCCGGCGGCTCGATCAGCTTGGGGCCAAGCGTGATGTGCTGGTTGCCGCCGCCCTTGTAGACATCGTCGTGCTCGAGGAACATCGTGGCCGGCAATACGATGTCGGCAAGCTTGGCCGTGTCGGTCATGAACTGCTCGTGCACGCAAGTGAACAGGTCGTCGCGCAGGAAGCCTTGCGTCACCAGCCGCTGCTCCGGCGCGACATTCACCGGATTGGTGTTCTGGATCAGCATCGCCGTCACCGGCGGGCCACCATAGAGCGCATCGCTGGCACCGGTCAGCACCGGGCCGATGCGCGAATGGTCGAGATAGCGGATCGAGGGATCGCGCATCCTGGTGCCTTCGAGCACATCCTGGTTGAGCTTGAAGATGCCGGAATTGGAATGGAAGGCGCCGCCGCCCTCATATTGCCAGCTGCCGGTGACAGCCGCGATGCACGAGGCGGCATGCATGTTGACGGCGCCATTGCGCTGGCGTGCAAAACCATAGCCGAGGCGGAAATAGGTCTTCTTGGTCGTGCCGACGAGGCGGGCGAAGGCCTCGATCTCGGCAACCGTCAGGCCCGTGATCCCGGCCGCCCACGCCGGAGTGCGCGTCTCGAGATGCGCTTCCAGCCCTCTCGGGTCGTCGGTGTATTTCGAGAGATAGGCGCGGTCGGCCATGCCCTCCTTGAACAGCACATGCATGACCGCGCAGGCCAGCGCGCCATCGGTGCCTGGCTTCAGCACAAGGCCAAGATCGGCCTGCTTCATCGTCGCGTTTTCGTAGACGTCGATGACGACGATCTTGGCGCCGCGCTCCTTGCGCGCCTTGATGGCGTGGGTCATGACGTTGACTTGGGTCACCACCGCATTGGTGCCCCAGATCACCACGCAATCGGATTTCGCCATCTCGCGCGGGTCCGGCCCGCGCAAGGCGCCGGCCCCCATCATCCAGCCCGTCCAGGCGAGATTGGTGCAGATCGACCCGAAGAAGCCGGAATACTTTTTCGCGTGGCGCAGCCGGTCGATGCCGTCGCGCTGCACCAGCCCCATCGTGCCGGCATAGTAGTAGGGCCAGATCGTCTCCGAGCCGTACCTCTCCTCGGCCGCAATGAACTTTTCGGCGACGAGGTCGAGCGCGGCCTCCCAGCTCGCTTCCTTCCAGGTGCCGTCGCCCTTAGCGCCGGCGCGGATCAGCGGCTTCAGCAAACGGTCGGGATGGTGGACGCGGTCGGCATAACGCGCAACCTTGGCGCAGACGACGCCGGCGGTGTAGCTATTGGACTTGGCGCCATGGACGCGGCCGATCCGATTGCCGTCGAGCAGTTCGACCTCGAGCGCGCAGGTCGAAGGACAATCATGCGGACAGGCCGAATGGCCGATGCGAAGCTTGGCGTGCTGGTTCATGCGGCAAGACTAGCGGGTTTCAAAGGGCGCGTGTAGGGCCAGATGATTAGCCAATCTCCCCACTTGTGGGGAGATTGCGTAATCACTCCGCCGTGCCTTCTTCATACTCTGCCGACATGGACAGCCACTTTTCCTCGTGGCCGGCCAGCGTCTGGGCCAGTTGCGAGCGCTCCTTGGCCAGCCGGGTCGCTGTCGAGGGATCCTTTTCGTACACCGCCGGATTGGACAGTTCGTCCTCGATGCCGTCGATGCGCTTGCGGATGCGGTCCATCAGCGCTTCGGTGGCGCGGATTTCCTTGGCCAGCGGCTCGAAGGCGGCGCGGCGTGCCGCCGCATCGCGACGGCGGTCGGCCTTTGACGCCTTTTCCGCCTCGCGCTTGCCGCGGCGGTCGCCGGACACGCCGGTGACCAGCGTCTTGTAGTCTTCCAGATCGCCGTCATAGGGGTTGACCGCGCCGTCCTTGACCAGCCACAGCCGGTCGGCGGTTGCCTCGAGCAGATGGCGATCATGCGAGATCAGGATGACGGCGCCAGGGAATTCGTTCAACGCATGGATCAGCGATTCGCGGCTGTCGATGTCGAGATGGTTGGTCGGTTCGTCGAGGATGAACAGGTTCGGCCCCTCGAAGGCCGACAGGCCCATCAGCAGCCGCGCCTTCTCGCCGCCCGAAAGATCCTTGGCGGCGGTGTTCATTTTCTCGGTCGTGAGGCCGAACTGGGCGACGCGGCCGCGCACCTTCGATTCCGGCGCCTCCGGCATCAACCGGCGGACATGCTCGTAGGCGTTTTCGTCCGGCCGCAGATCGTCGAGCTGATGCTGAGCGAAGATCGCCACCTTCAGCCCGGGCGCCACCGTCATGGTGCCGCTCTCCTGCTTCAACCGGCCGGACAGCAGTTTGGCGAAGGTCGACTTGCCGTTGCCGTTGGCGCCGAGCAGCGCGATGCGGTCGTCGGCGTCGATGCGCAGCGTCATCTTCTTAAGGATCGGCTGCTCCTCGGTGTAGCCGACATTGACGTTGTTCAGCGCCACGATCGGCGAGGCCACCGTCTTCACCGGCTCGGGGAAGGAGAACGGCCGCACCGAGTCGTTCACCAGGGCCGCGATCGGCTTCATCTTTTCCAGTGCCTTGATGCGCGACTGTGCCTGTCTCGCCTTGGAGGCCTTGGCGCGGAACCGTTCGACGAAGGATTCCATGTGCTTACGCGCGGCTTCCTGCTTGACGCGGCCCTTCTCCTGCAATTCCTTCTGTTCGGTGTATTGACGCTCGAACTGGTCGTAGCCGCCGCGCCAGAAGGTCAGCTTCTTCTGGTCGAGGTGAACGATCGAGTTGACGGCGCGGTTGAGCAGGTCGCGGTCGTGCGAGATCAAAAGCACGGTGTGCGGATATTTCGACACGTAGTTTTCCAACCACAGCGTGCCTTCAAGATCGAGATAGTTGGTCGGCTCGTCGAGCAGCAGCAGATCGGGCTCGGCAAACAGCACCGCGGCGAGCGCCACGCGCATGCGCCAGCCGCCGGAAAAGGAGGAGGCCGGACGCCGTTGCGCAGCGTCATCGAAGCCGAGGCCGGCGAGAATGGTGGCGGCGCGGGATTCGGCTGAGTGCGCGTCGATGTCGGCCAGCCGCATATGGATGTCGGCGATGCGGTGCGGATCGGTCGCCGTCTTTTCCTCTTCGAGCAACGCCGTGCGTTCGAGATCGGCCTTGAGCACGATCTCGATCAGCGCATCCTCGGTGCCTGGCGCTTCCTGCGCCACCTGGCCGATGCGGGTGCTCTTCGGCAGGCTGATCGAGCCTGTCTCGGACGGGAAATCGCCGGTAATGGCCTTGAACAGCGTCGTCTTGCCGGTACCGTTGCGGCCGACGAGGCCGGCTTTGGTGCCGGCTGGCAAGGTCAGCGAGGCATGGTCGAGAAGCAGGCGTCCGGCCATGCGGAGCGATAGGTCGTTGATGATCAGCATGGCCGCGCTTTTGCACCGGACATCAACGCTTCGCAAGGCCTTGCGGGCCAGTTGGCCGCACAAGGCCTCGAAACGACGCCCGCGAGGGCGCCGTCAAAGCAGCCGAACGGTGGCTTGCCTGCTCTCAGGCAGTCGCCTTGCGCTTCGTTGCCTTGGCGACAGCGGCCGGCGCTGCTGCCGGCTTGCGGCCAAGTCCCGTCGACTTTGCCAGCGCCGATCGCGTCGCCGAGTAGTTCGGCGCAACCATCGGATAGTCCGGCGGCAAGCCCCATTTGGCCCGATAGTCGTCCGGGCTTAGGCCGTAGTCGGTCCGCAGATGCCGCTTGAGTGACTTGAACTTCTTTCCGTCCTCAAGGCAGATGATGTAGTCGGGAAACACCGACTTCTTCGGATTGACTGCCGGAACCAGGTTTGGAGTTTCCGCGACAACTGCACCAGCGAGCTTGCGAACCGAAGCACTGACGCTGGCAATCAACTCAGGCAGGCCGGAAGCCGGAAGGGGATTGTTGCCTACATAGGCCGAGACAATATCGGCCGTCAGCTCGATAACGGTCTTATCATCGATATTTGACAATTCTTTCACCTTATTTGCGACAAAATCCTCCACCCCAGCGAAGACTTGTGTCGATGTATCTCTTTAACCGCGTCCCCCAACGGACCGCCAAGTCTCATAAAAGAATGAAGAATCGGCCAAAATAGCATTCATGCGAAATCGACGCCGTGCAAATTAGAAAATCTAATACTTGGAACCAGCAGACTTAGCGGCAGGACTTTCGTCCAATATCTCCAGAATACGCTTCCAGCGGGCGCAGCGCGCCAAATCCTTTTGTTCTATCGCCTTTTCGGCCCTCATCGCGGCGTAAAGCGGTGCCTCGACGCCGAATTCGTCGATCAGCCAATGCGCTTCCTGAATGGCCAGACGCTCATTCTCGTCAAACATGGTTTTCGGCCTCCGAACGTTCCACACCGACCGCGACACAACTGCCGATGACGAGAATGGCTCCGACAATGGCCGTCACCGTCAGCCGTTCGCCGGACAAGGTCAAAAGCAGGGTCGAGGCGATCGGCGTGAGATAGGCGACCACCGCGACCCTGCCGCTGCCTTCAAGCTTCAAGGCGCGCGACCAGAAATAGTAGCCCAAGCCCATCGGACC
>NZ_RZRR01000327.1:0-5548 GCF_003998555.1 Mesorhizobium sp. M7A.F.Ca.CA.002.09.1.1
GACTATCCCGGCGATCCGACCGGCCGCGCCATGCCGGCGCTGCGCTCGCTGGTGCTGTCGGCGCGATTCCTCGGTGTCGTCATTCTCGGCAACATCGTCGCGCTGCTGCTTCTCTTGGTGCCGGGCGTCAACATAGCCGCCTTCTTCATCGTCAACGGCTATCTGCTCGGGCGCGAGTTCTTCGAATTCGCCGCCATGCGCTTTCGCGGCGAAGACGAGGCCAAGGCCTTGCGCAGGCACTATGCCGGCACAGTGTTTCTCGCCGGGCTGCTCATCGCCGCTTTCCTCGCCGTGCCGTTGCTCAACCTGCTGACGCCGCTGTTCGCCGCCGCCATGATGGTGCATCTGCACAAGGCGATCTCGGTGCGGGAAGTGGCTCGCTCCTCGCGCCGCTGAGCATTTTCTTCAGCGCAACAGGAATCCGCGTCCGAGCTCGTCGTCCGCTTCGACGATGAATTCGGCCCGCCCGGAATAATAGGCGCGGCCGCCGACGCGGGCGATGATCGCCTCATGCCGTCCAGCCTTCGCCGTCCGCGCCACGGCTCCGGAAAAACGCGAGCCGGCGATGCTCTCGAATGTGCGCGTCTGTCCGATCGCGATCTCGCCCTTGGCATGCATGGCCGCCAGCCTTGCGGTGACGCCGGAACCGGTTGGCGAGCGATCGACCTCGGCTTCGGCGAAGACGCAGATGTTTTTGGTCACCTCGCCGGAAAATGTGTCGCGGCCGTCGGTCAGGATGGTGCCGTATAGGTAGGCTAGGTCGCCGTGGTCGGGATGCGACAGCGGAAATTCAGCCTTGAGCCTGTCCGTCAGCCCCGTTGCCGCATCGACGAAATCGCGCATCCGGCTTCTGCCGAATTCGAGCCCGAATTGGTGACAATCGGCCAGCGCGTAGAAGGCGCCGCCATAGGCGACGTCGAAGCCAATCGTGCCGTGGCCCGCCAATTCGATCGCCTGTCCACCGGCGAAAAGGAAGGCCGGCACGCTTTCGAACGAAACCGCACCGGCCTTGCCGTCCCTGACCTCGACCGAGGCGACGACCAGCCCGCACGGCGCCTCGATATTGACTGTCGTGACTGGTTCCTGTTTCGCCACCAGCCCTTCATCGATGGCGTAGCGGCCGAGCGCGACGATGGCGTGGCCGCACATCGTGGAATAACCCTCATTGTGCATGAACAGCACGGCGAGGTCGGCGCCGGGCAGGTCCGGCTCGACCAGCAAGGCGCCATACATGTCGTAATGGCCGCGTGGCTCGAACATCAGGATTTTCCTGAGATGATCGAGATGGTCGCGCACATAGGCGCGCTTTTCCAGGATCGTGCCCTTGGGGATACCGGGATAGCCGCCGGTGACGATCCTCAGCGGCTCGCCGCCGGTATGCATGTCGACCACGGTCAGCGTCATGCGACGGGCCCCATTAATCCGAAGATTTGCCGAAGAGGGCCTGCAATTTGCTGAACGGCATGGCGGCGCGGGTGAAGCCGAAGGTGCCGTCTTGCTGGATTTCGCGTGCCGCCGTTTCCAGCATGCCGTAGGCGAAATTGGTCAGCCACGGCCCGAGCGAGATACGCTTGACGCCGGCCATGGCGAGATCGGCGATGGTAAAGCCCGGTACCGCCATGACATTGACCGGCTTGCTGACGGCAGAGCAGAGCGTGCGGATCATCTCGACGTTGCCGATGCCTGGCGCATAGAGTACGTCGGCGCCGGCCTTCTCGAACGCCTGCAGCCGCTTGATCGTGTCGTCGAGGTCGGACTTGCCCCAGAGGAAGTTCTCGGCCCGCGCAGTGAAGACGAAATCGCGTTTCAGGGCCCGCGCCGCTTCCACGGCCGCCGCAACGCGTTCGACGGCGTGCGCAAAATCATAGATCGGCTTGTCCGGATCGCCGGTGTGGTCTTCGATCGAGCAGCCGGCAAGGCCGGCAGCTTCCGCCGCGAAGATGGTTTCGGCGGCCTGCTCGGCGCTGTCGCCCTTGCCTTTCTCGAGGTCGGCCGAGACCGGCAGGCTGGTCGCCGCGGTCACTTCGCGGCAATGGTGGATCATCTGGTCGAAGGTCACCGCGCCGTCCGGCAGGCCGCGCGAAAAGGCAAAGCCGGCGCTGGTCGTCGCCAGCGCCGTGAAGCCGAACGAGCCGAGCAGCTTGGTCGTGCCGATATCCCAGGGATTGGGCACGACGAAGGTCGAGGCATGCAGGTCGCGAAAGATCTTGCCCTTGTCCATGGTAGTTCCCCATCATATGCGGTGTGGCCGAGCGGATTTTATCCTGCTCCATCTGGCCGGGCAAACGAATGCGGTTGGTTCAGAAGCGTTTGGCGTTCTCTCCTGCCAAATTGTTCAGCGCGTCGGAATCCTTGGCGTAGTGCGACGTTGTCTTGTCCCAATGATAGGTGACGGAGATGTCGTGAGATTCAGGTTTGGGCGGCTGGTCATCGCAGCTTTCGTCGTTCACGACGGTGGCATCGGTCACCGTTACCTTGATCGCCGCATGGCGTCGGCCCTCTGCGATGGCTTTAAAGGCAACGTCCTGCGTCCGGCTATAGGCACACACGTGCTCGTCGAACAAATAGATGATGTCGATCAGCTTCAACTTGTCCCTGGCGACCATAATCAGCGGGACGATCATATAGTTCTGGTTTGAATTGGAATGCGAACTCTCGATCATGAGGATATCATCATTGGCGCCGATGCCGAGCTTGCCGGGTTCGCGGAAATAGGTGCTGCGGTCGAGGGCGACATTGGCGGCGTCGAGCAGCCTTGGTTTGCCCGTAATGTCGTAGAGCGCTAGCACCGCATAGCCTTCTGCGCTGTCTGAGGAATCGCCGAGATCGAACAGCATGGTCAGGCGGTCCTTGCCTCCCGCCTTGATGGCAAGCACGGAGGCATTGGAAAAGCCTGAGGTTTCGGGCGGCGAGCCGCCGCTGTCGGGTCCCTCGATATGGCGCATAGCGATCGGCAGCCCGCCCCTGTAAAAGCCATTCTTGTCGGCGGCGAGGTCTGGAATGATCATCCTGGCGAGGTCGAGATAGGTGATGTCTTTTTGGCCGGGCAGTGGGCTGCCGAGCTCCGGAAGGCTGGCGTCTTGCGCGCCGGCTGCGGTCCACAGCAATGGCAGCAGCATCACGGCGAGGATGAAGCGAAGCAGGTTCGTCGGCATGGTCGCCTCAGGGTGTCGGGCGCGCGGAACGTAGCACAGCCTCCCAACCCGTCCAGTCCGTCAGCCAGCTCAGTGGATCGGCACCAGCCCGGCCAGTTCGCGCATGTCGTCGAACAGGATGCCGCCGGCCTGGATAAGGCCGTCGCGGTCGGAATAGGGATCGGCGTGATAGGAAAACACCCGCATGCCGGCCGCGATGCCGGCCTGCGTGCCAGCGACGCTGTCCTCGATGACGATGCAGTCGGCAGGTGCAAAGCCCACGGTTTTCGCAGCATGCAGGAACAGGTCCGGAAACGGCTTGCCGCGCGCGACCATCGTCGAGGAAAACATCGCGTGTTCGAACAGCGGCAACAGCCCGGTCTGGCCAAGTGTGATGTGCATCTTCGACACCCGGGCCGAGGTGGCGACGCAATAGGCGATCCCGGCTGACCGCACGGCCTCGACGAATTCGCGGACATAAGGGATTGCTTCGACGCCGTGGGCGAACAGGTCTGGCAGGCCGGCGTTCCAGCGATCGACAAAATCGGCGCCAAGCCTGACGCTGGTCTTTTCTTCGATCTCTTTCTGCACCGACGCCATGCTGCGGCCGGAGAAATTCTTGCGGCAATATTTGAAGCTTGTCGGATAGCCGGCAGCGGTCAGCCATTCGGCAAGGCGCCGATTGGCCAGGTTCTCCGTATCGACCAGGATCCCGTCGCAGTCGAAGATGACAAGTTTAGGCAGTTCAGGCATCAGGCGGTGCCGGTCGATCCGAACCCGCCCGCGCCGCGCGCCGTGCCGCCGGCCAGGTTGCGCTCTTCCACGGCGGCTTGCGTCACCGCGGCAAAAACGATCTGGGCGATGCGCATGCCGCGCGTCACGGCAAAGTCCTCATCGCCGAGATTGATCAGCAGGACCTTCACCTCGCCGCGATAGTCGCTGTCGATGGTGCCGGGCGTGTTGAGGACGGTCAGCCCATGCTTGAAGGCAAGGCCCGAGCGCGGCCGCACCTGGCCTTCCATGCCTTCGGGAATTTCCAGGATCAGCCCGGTCGGCACCAGAGCGCGTTTTCCGGGCAGGATCAGCAGCGGCCGGTCGTCCGGCACCGCGGCGCGCAGATCCATGCCGGCAGCACCGGTGCTTTCATAAGCAGGAAGGGGAAGTCCTTCAGCATGCGGCAACCTGACGAAGCCGACGGTCGGACCGATGACGGAGGGAGTTTGAAGGGCTGCGCGCATAAAATCGATCCTATCGGCGCGAACGGCGATTCGGTCAACTCGCCCGCAAGCCTATCAACGGCTTTCTTTCAGGCATCAGTATGGCCTGAGGTGTGTTGAGATTCAGGTCAGGCCGAGTCGAAACCCGTCGTTTGCAGGCCGGCATCACCTGAATATCGACATATCTTAGCGCACTTCCATCGGAACCACCGTCGTCTCCTTGATCTCTTCCATCACGAAAGAGGCGGAAACATCAGACAGCGCCACCTTGGCGATCAGCCGCTGGTAGAGCCGGTCATAGGCCTTCACGTCGGCGACGCGGGCGCGCAGAACGTAGTCGAGGTCGCCGGACATGCGGTAGACGCCGATGATCTCGGGAAAGCCGGTCACCGCCGCCCGGAATCTCTGCAGCCACTCCGGATCGTGGTTGGACGTGCGGATCAGGATGAAGACGGAAAGGCCAAGCCCGAGCTTTTCGGCATCGACCAGCGCCACCCTGCCGGTGATGACACCGGCCTCCTCCAGCCGCTTCACCCGGCGCCAGCAGGCATTGCGCGACAGCGCCACCCGTTCCGACAACTGGTCGACCGACAGCGTGCCGTCGCGTTGCAACTCGGCGAGCAATTTCCGGTCGATTTCGTCAATTTCCAGCGCCATGTGGGATATTTGTTCCATGCATCACCGAAATACAAGGACATTTTGAGACCGATGAACCGGCGAAGCATGTCAGGATACTCATATCAGGAACTTCAAGCGCTGAAGGGGAACCAGCATGTCGGTCGCAAGGATTTTCACCTCTCATCCGGCCAAGGTCGGCGAAACCTATTTCAGCCACATGGGCTTTGCCGCCTGGTTTTCGTCGCGCCTGTTGATGGCGGCCGGCGCCGCGCTCGTTCATGCTTTCTTGCCATTTCTGTTTGAAACTACCGCCAGCCGAATCGTTCGCGAGCTTTACGAGCGGACGCACAACAGAGGCACGCACGCGACCAAGGAGCCTGCGGCTCTTCCGGATCGCGCCTAGGCGATCCCGCCATCGAGCTTCGTCACCATGACCAGGGACGGGATCAACATTCGGCCTTTTGCTCCGGCCGTGGCGAAGCTGGCGTTGGCCGGGTAGTTGCAAATTGCGGCAACGCCGCGGGCCAGCGCCCCCCTCTGTCCTGCCGGACATCTCCCCCTCAAGGGGGGAGATTGGAT
>NZ_RZRR01000328.1:0-5546 GCF_003998555.1 Mesorhizobium sp. M7A.F.Ca.CA.002.09.1.1
CGCTTGATCTGGATGTCGAAAAGCGCCGAGGGATCGACCTTGATGCCGAGCCGGTCGGCGACGAGGTTGGCCAGCCGCGCCTTGTTGGCTCGCTTGACGGCGGCGAACTTGTCGCGAAAGGCGGCATCGCCGGCGAAACCGTCGAGATCCTTGATGGCGTCGATGTCATCGAGAAAGCGGTCGCCGATCGCCTCGCGGGCAAGCGACGTCAGCCCGGGATTACACTGGATCAGCCAGCGCCGCGGCGTGATGCCGTTGGTCTTGTTGTTGATGCGATCGGGATAGAGCTTGTGCAGATCGGCGAACACCGTCTCCTTCATCAGGTCGGTGTGAAGCGCCGAAACGCCGTTGATCGAGTGCGAACCGACAAAGGCCAGATTGCCCATGCGCACCCGGCGGTCGCCATTTTCCTGGATCAGCGAGATGCGGCCGATCTGCTCGTCCGAGAACTGGTTGGACGCACGCGCCTCCAGAAGCACTTCAGCGTTGATGGCATAGACGATCTGCATGTGGCGCGGCAAAAGCCGCTCGAACAGCGGCACCGGCCAGCTTTCCAGTGCCTCGGGCAGCAGCGTGTGGTTGGTGTAGCCGAAGGTGCGCTGGGTGATGTCCCAGGCCTGATCGAAGTCCATGCCGTGGACGTCCATCAACAGGCGCATCAACTCCGGCACAGCGATGGCCGGATGGGTGTCGTTCAGGTGGATCGCAGCCTTGTCGGGCAAGGACTTCAGGTCGCCATATTGGCTGAGATGGCGCTGAACGATGTCCTGCAGCGATGCGGTGGAGAAGAAATATTCCTGCCGAAGCCGCAGTTCCTGCCCGGCCTTGTGGGAATCGGCGGGATAGAGCACGCGCGACAAGGCATCGGCCTTGTTGCTTTCGGCGAGCGCGCCGATGTGGTCGCCGGCATTGAACTTGTCGAGCAGGATCGGATCGACCGGCATGCCCGACCAGAGCCGCAGCGTGTTGACGCGGTTGGCCCGCCAGCCGACGACGGGCGTATCATAGGCGACGGCCAGCACATGCTCGGTCGGCTTCCAGACATGGCGTTCGAGGCGTCCGTCCTTGGAGGTGATCGATTCCACCGAACCGCCGAAACCGACCTCGAACGAGCGCTCACGGCGTTCGAATTCCCACGGGTTGCCGTGATCGAGCCAGGTTTCAGGCAATTCGACCTGCCAGCCGTCGTGAATCTCCTGGCGGAACATGCCGTTGGCATAGCGGATGCCGTAGCCATGCGCGGGAATGTCGACGGTCGCCATGCTTTCCATGAAGCAGGCCGCAAGCCGCCCGAGGCCGCCATTGCCAAGTGCGGCATCCGGCTCGAGTGCGGCGATGAGATCGAGATCGACGCCCAGGGACGACAGGGCCTCGCGCATGTTGTCCATCAGGCCGAGATTGGAGAAGGCGTCGCGCATCAGGCGGCCGATGAGGAACTCCAGAGACAGATAATAGACGCGTTTTTCCTTCTGATCGTACGCCTCCTTCGTCGCCTGCATCCAGCGATCGACGATCCGGTCGCGCACGACCTTGATCGAGGCGGTCAGCCAGTCGTACTGGGTCGCAACGGCGGTATCCTTGCCGACCCGGTATTTGAGGGCCACCAAGACTTCACGTGCGAGTGTCTTGGGATCAGGATTTTCGAGCAGTGGAGGAAGGGGTTCGGATGTCATCGCGCTCGTCATGATGCCTCTCGTGCGGTTGCCATGATCATACCGGCTTTCATCGCTCCTCCCAGCCCATGCTAGCTGATACCGCTATATATTCAATCGATTTAAACATGCCCGAACCGGCATGCCCCCTGCGGCAATTTGGCAATTCGCAAGTGTGACGCGCCAAGACGGTCGCGCGACGCGCTTCAAATTCCTGTTCCGTGCCTGCCGTGCCGCCAACCCTCCAGCACTTGGGCGACATGTATCAGGCCGCCAGCGCTGCCTCGGGCGGAACCTTTGCTCCGGTCATGAAGGCCACGGCATCGGACATCGTATATTGCTTGGGATCGATGACGCAGAGGCGACGGCCGAGCCGGTGGATGTGAATGCGGTCGGCCACTTCGAACACATGCGGCATGTTGTGCGAGATCAGCACGATCGGCAGGCCGCGCTTCTTGACGTCGAGGATCAACTCGAGCACGCGGCGGCTTTCCTTGACGCCAAGGGCGGCCGTCGGCTCGTCCATGATCACCACACGACTGCCGAAGGCGGCCGCGCGCGCCACCGCAACGCCCTGCCTCTGGCCCCCCGAGAGCGTTTCCACAGCCTGGCTGATGTTCTGGATGGTCATCAGGCCAAGCTCGGTAAGCTTGTCGCGGGCGCGCTTTTCCATCGCCGGACGGTCGAGCATACGCAGCCAATCGCCCAGAAAACCCGGTTTGCGGATCTCGCGGCCAAGGAACATGTTATCGGCGATCGAGAGCGCCGGCGACAGTGCCAGATTCTGGTAGACGGTCTCGATGCCGGCTTCGCGTGCCTCCATCGGCGATTTAAAGGCGACGGGTTTGCCTTCAAGCCGGATCTCGCCTTCGTCGGGCACGGCCGCGCCGGAAATCGCCTTGATGAGCGACGACTTGCCGGCGCCGTTGTCGCCGATGACGGCGAGGATTTCGCCGGGATAAAGGTCGAAGTCGGCATTGTCGAGGGCGGTGACACGGCCATAGCGCTTGATCAGGCCACGCGCGGTGAGGATGGGCTCCTGGGTCATGGTCATGCCGACACCTTTCTGATCCATTGGTCGACTGCCACGGCGCCGATGATCAGCACACCGGTGAGCAGCACCTTCCATTGCGGATCGGCGCCCAGCATGTTGAGGCCCATGGAAACGACGCCGACGATCATCGCGCCGAACAGCGTGCCCAGGATGGAGCCGCGTCCGCCGAAGAGGGAAATACCGCCGATCACCGTCGCGGTGATGGCCTGCAGATTGTAGTCGGTGACGGCAGCCGACGGCGAGATCGAGCCGTTGCGGCCAATGGAGACCCAGGCCGCGAAAGCGGCGATCAGGCCGGCCAAGGTGTAGACCGTCATCAACACCTTCTTGGTCTGGATGCCCGACAGCTTCGCCGCCTCCTGGTCATCGCCAACGGCGTAGACATGGCGGCCCCACGCCGTGTGATTGAGCACGTACCAGAGGATCATCACGAGCAGGACCGTGGCAATGACGCCGAGCGTCAGCACCGCAGTGCCGACCTTGAAGCTGATGGCAAAGAGATGCAGCAGCGGCGCCTGGGTATCGACGTCGGTGTCGCGGATCGTCTCGTTGGCCGAATAGATGAAGTTCGTGGCCATGACGATGTTCCAGGTGCCAAGCGTCACGATGAAGGGTGGTAGCTTCATGTAGGCGACAAGCACCCCGTTGAGCAGCCCGCAGGCGGCGCCGGCGGCAAGCCCGATCGCCACTGCGAGCGCGCTCGGCATGCCGTAGGAGACCGCGCAATTGCCCATGATCACCGCTGAAATCACCATGATCACACCAATCGACAGGTCGATGCCTGCGGTCAGGATGACCAATGTCTGCGCAGCCCCCAGAATGCCGATGATGGCGATCTGCTGCAGGATAAGCGTCAGCGTGTAGGACGAAAAGAAACGCCCACCGATGGTGATGCCGAAGACGATGATCGCCAGAACCAGGACGATCAGCGGCACCGCGGCCGGCGTCGAATGCAAGAAATGCTGGATACGCTTGACGGCCGATTTGTGCTCGTCAAAAGCAGCAACGCTGGTGTCGCTGCTCGAGAGAACCTTCTCGAATTCCTGAGCTTGAGCCATGTTTTCTCCCCGTAGGCTTCAGCCAAACGCCGACGCCAGTCCACGCCTTTCCGGTCTGCTGCCGGGATTGTTCGCGGTCACGCGAGCCATCGTCCACCCGAAGCAGCCGGGGATCAAGCCCCGACCGCTCAGGTTCCTTGGATGCCGGTCAGAACGGCATCAGCCCCAGCACTTGGCGAGGCCTTCCTTGGTGTCGATGGACTTGACGCCGGTGGCCGGCTTGTCGGTCACCAGGTTGACGCCGGTGTCGAAGAAGTTCTTGCCTTCGGTCGGCTTCGGCTTGGTTCCGTCCTTGGCAAAAGCGGCGATCGCCTCGATGCCGAGTGCAGCCATCTGCAGCGGGTATTGCTGCGAAGTGGCGCCGATGACACCTTCGGCCACCGACTTCACGCCGGGGCAGCCGCCGTCGACGGAAACGATCAGCACCTGGCTTTCGAGGCCGACAGCCTTGAGCGCCTGGTAGGCGCCGACAGCGGCGGGCTCGTTGATGGTGTGGATGACGTTGATGGTGTTGTCCTTCTGCAGGAGGTTCTCCATCGCCTTGCGGCCGCCCTCTTCGTTGCCGTTGGTGACGTCATGGCCGACGATGCGCGGATCGGTCTCGTCGCCGATCTTGTTGGGATCTTTTACATCGATGCCGTAGCCCATCATGAAGCCTTGGTCGCGCAGCACGTCGACAGTCGGCTGCGAAGGCGTCAGGTCAAGGAAGCCGATCTTGGCGTCCTTGGCCTTGTCGCCGAGCGTGGCGGCGGCCCAGGCCCCGATCAGCTTGCCTGCTTCGAGATTGTCCGTCGCGAAGGTCGCATCGGCGGCGTCGATCGGATCGAGCGGCGTGTCGAGCGCGATCACCAGCAGGCCGGCATCACGCGCTTTCTTCACGGTCGGCACGATGCCCTTGGTGTCGGATGCGGTGATCAGGATACCCTTGGCGCCATCGGCGATGCAGCTTTCGATCGCCGCGACCTGGCTCTCGCTGTCGCCGTCGATCTTGCCGGCATAGGTCTTGAGGTCGACGCCGAGTTCCTTGGCCTTCGCGGTCGCGCCTTCCTTCATCTTGACGAAGAAGGGATTGGTGTCGGTCTTGGTGATCAGGCAGGCGCCGACACCGGCCGCGGATGCGGACGAGGCAAACGCCATCAGCCCCAGAGCCGCGGCGGCAAACACGGTCGATTTCAACAATTTTGTATTGGTCACGATTTTCCTCCCAGTGGAACCATTCCGATGCCGGCCAACCGGCACCTGCAGCGCATCCAACGAAATTCTCCCAGCGTGGACGCTGCCTTAACAGACACCAGGCCGAAGCCCGTGTCAATAATTAAATCACTCTTATTTATTATTGACAGCATTGCTTCGTTCACCCATTCTGGCCCAAAAGCATTGAGGGGAAACGACGGGAGGAACAGGGTGGAAACGGCCATTGCGAGGCACGGTTCGCCCGAGGTGAATGACAGTCTCATTCACCGCGGCACCAACCAGAGCGGCATGCGCGACCACAATGAGCGGTTGGTGCTGTCGCTGGTGCGTCAACACGGCAGCCTGGCAAAATCCGACATCGCCCGCATGACCGGACTTTCGGCGCAGACGGTTTCCGTCATCATGCGCGAGCTGGAGGAAGAAAGCCTCCTGCTGCGTCAGGCGCCGTTGCGCGGCAAGATCGGCCAGCCTTCCATCCCGATGGCGCTCAATCCCGAAGGCGCTTTCTTCATCGGCCTGAAGATCGGCCGCCGCAGCGCTGAACTGGTGTTGATCGACTTCCTTGGCAATGTCCGTTCGATGCTACAG
>NZ_RZRR01000329.1:0-5515 GCF_003998555.1 Mesorhizobium sp. M7A.F.Ca.CA.002.09.1.1
GTCGGCAACCGCGCCAGCCTACGCGGCCTCAACATCATCGGCCTCAAGCGCTCCGGCCTGCCAAGGTCCGAAATCCTTGTGCTGCGCAAGGCTTACAGGATGATCTTCGATCGTTCCCGCACCGTTGGCGAGAACATCGAGTTCGCCAAGGCGGAGTTCGCGTCGTCGCCGACCGCCATGAAGATCATCGATTTCATCACCAGTCGCGGCAAGCGGCACTATGCTGTGCCGTCGCTCAAGGGCGGCGATGGCGACGATGTCGATGACGAAGACTGAGACAGCGGCAGCGCGTCTTGATCTTCCGCCGGGCTCCAGGGTCGGCATCATTGCCGGCGGCGGCAGTCTGCCGGTCGAAGTCGCGGCCGGTTCGGCTGAACAAGGCTATCCGCCCTTCGTCATCCTGATGGAAGGCGAGGTCGACCGCATCGCGGAGCTCTCCCGATACGATCACGAAAGCCTCGCTCTGGAAGGTATAGGCTCGCTGGTCCCATTGCTACGGCGGCACCGGATCACCCATCTGGTGCTTGCAGGCGAGATCAAGCGCCGGCCGCGATTGCTTGCGCTGCGCCCCAGTCTCAGCCTGCTCGCGGTAATTCCGCTGGTCGTCATGGCGCTCGCGCGTGGCGACGATGGCCTGCTGAAGGTCTTGGCGAGGGGCCTCGAAGCCCGTGGAATAAAGGTTGTGGGAGCGCATGAAATCGTGCCGAGCCTTGTCGCCGCCGAAGGCGTCCTGACCAACGCCGCGCCACAAAAGTCGGACTGGCGTGACATCGAGGCAGGCCTTGACGCAGCAAAGGCCATCGGGGCGCTGGACATCGGCCAGGCCGCGATCGCCATCGGTGGCCGGACCATTGCGCTGGAAGGCATCGAAGGAACAGCCGGATTGCTTGAGCGGGCAAAGCTTTTACGCGGCCACGGCCGTATTGCGGGCAAGACCCGCGGCGTCCTGGTCAAGTGCGCCAAGCCTGGCCAGGAACTGCGAGCGGATCTTCCGTCCATCGGCCTGCAGACGGTCGAAGCAGCGCATGCAGCCGAGCTTGCCGGGATTGCCGTCGAGGCGGGACGTTCGCTGGTTCTCGAAGGTCCTGAAACCATCGCGCGCGCCAACGCACTCGGCCTGTTCGTCATTGGCCTGCCTGCCACGACGGAGCCGCACAGTGGCTGACAGGGCATTGAAGATCGCGATTGTTGCCGGCGAGGAGTCCGGCGACCTGCTCGGCGCCGACATAGTACGCTCGCTCAGGCAGGCGGCCGGGCGCGAGGTGCAACTCGTCGGCCTCGGCGGCCGTCATTTGCAGACGCTGGGACTGGTCTCGCCATTCGATGCCGGTGAGATCGCCCTCATGGGGTTCAGTGCCGTCCTGCGCGACCTTCCGCGCCTGATGCGGCGGATCAGCCAACTGGCCAAGACCGTTGCCGACGAAAAGCCGGATTGCCTCGTCACCATTGACAGTCCGGACTTTTCGTTGCGCGTCGCCAAAAAGGTGCGTGCGGCCAACCCGTCGATTCCGATCATCCACTATGTCTGCCCGAGCGTGTGGGCGTGGCGGCCGGGCAGGGCGGTCGCGATGAAGCCCTATGTCGACCACATCCTCTGCATCCTGCCTTTCGAGGTTAAGGAGTTGGAGCGGCTCGGCGGGCCATCGGGCACCTATGTTGGGCATCGCCTGACGCACGATGCGGGCTTGCTCGCTGCAGCCAAGGCGCAGGAGTTGCCGCGCGACCTTTCTCCTGATCGGGTCAAAACCTTGCTCGTCCTGCCCGGTTCGCGGCGTGGCGAGGTACGGCGGCTGCTCGACCCGTTCGGCGAGACGGTGTCGATCCTGCGCGCGCGCGGCCACCGCTTGCGGCTGCTGCTGCCGACCGTCCCGCATGTCGCCGACCTCGTCAAATCTTCCGTCAACCGCTGGGATGAAAAGCCTGAGATCATCGTCGAGCCCCAGCGCAAATGGCAGGCTTTCGGCAGGGCCGATGCGGCGCTGATCGCGTCCGGGACGGTATCGCTGGAACTGGCGCTGGCCGGCGTGCCGATGATTTCCTGCTACAGGCTCGACCCGGTCGCGCGCATCTTGGCGCCGTACCTCGTTTCCGTCTGGTCGGCGCTGCTGCCCAATCTGATATCGGATCGAGCGCTTATTCCCGAATTCTACGACGGCTATATCAAGCCGAACAATCTTGCCCGGCAATTGGAGGCACTGTTCGCCGACAGCGGCATGCGTGCCTGGCAGAAGGATGGATTTGCAGAGATCAGGCGGCGCATGGCTACGGGCAGACCGTCCGGCGAGATCGCCGCGCAGGTGGTGATGCGGTATGTCAAGAGAGTGAGTAGTCAGTAATCAGTAGAAATGGTCGACTTCACTACTCACTACTCACTACTCACTACTCACTACTCACTATTTCCTAATTCACCGCTTGGCGATCGGCACGTAATCCCGCTCCGGTGCACCGGTATAGAGCTGGCGCGGGCGGCCAATCTTCTGGCGCGGATCCTCGATCATCTCTTTCCACTGGGCGATCCAGCCGACGGTGCGGGCGACCGCGAACAGCACGGTGAACATCGTGGTGGGGAAGCCCAGCGCCTTCAGCGTAATGCCGGAATAGAAGTCGACATTCGGGTAGAGCTTCTTCTCGATGAAATAGGAATCGGTCAGCGCGATCTTTTCCAGCTCCATGGCGATGTCGAGCAGCGGATCGTCCTTGATGCCGAGCTCGCCCAGAACCTCATGTGCCGTCTTCTGCATGATCTTGGCGCGCGGATCGTAGTTCTTGTAGACGCGGTGGCCGAAGCCCATCAAGCGGAACGGGTCGTCCTTGTCCTTGGCGCGGGCGATGAATTCCGGGATGTGATCGACATGGCCGATCTCGCCAAGCATGTTGAGCGCCGCTTCATTGGCGCCGCCATGCGCGGGTCCCCACAGGCAGGCTATGCCGGCGGCGATGCACGCAAACGGGTTGGCGCCCGACGAGCCGGCGAGGCGAACGGTCGAGGTCGAGGCATTCTGCTCGTGGTCGGCGTGCAGGATGAAGATGCGTTCCATGGCGCGCGCCAGCACCGGATTGATCTTGTATTCCTCGCAAGGCACGGCAAAGCACATATGCAGGAAGTTGGCGGCAAAGTTCAGCTCGTTCTTCGGGTAAATGAAGGGCTGGCCGATGTGGTATTTGTAGGCCATCGCCGCGATCGTCGGCATCTTGGCGATCAGCCGCATGGAGGCAACCATGCGCTGGTAGGGGTCGGAAATGTCGGTGGAGTCGTGATAAAAGGCCGACAGCGCGCCGACCACGCCGCACATCACCGCCATCGGATGCGCGTCGCGGCGGAAGCCGGTGAAAAAGCGCGACATCTGCTCATGCACCATGGTGTGGCGCGTCACGCGGTAATCGAAATCGTCCTTCTGCGCCTTGGTCGGCAATTCACCGTAGAGCAGGAGATAGCAGACCTCGAGGAAGTCGCCATGTTCGGCCAACTGGTCGATCGGATAGCCGCGGTGCAACAGGATGCCGGCGTCGCCGTCGATGAAGGTGATTTCGGACTCGCAGCTTGCCGTCGAGGTGAAGCCGGGATCGTAGGTGAAAGCGCCGGTGGTTGAGTAGAGCGAGGCGATGTCGATCACATCAGGCCCGACCGAACCGCTTCGCACCTTGAATTCATGGGTCTTGCCGGCGAATTCAAGCGTTGCGGTGGCCTCTTGGGTCTTGCCCAAATCCAGTTTTTTCGCAGCTTCGGTCATTGCAAACTCCTTCTTGTTTCCTCATGCCGGCAAAGGCAAATTTCGCAGAGCGACACGTCGAAAATCACCGCAATGCGCGTATTCGCCACCGCATTTCAGGAGGTGCGTGCCAGATTGGGCCAAGGCCTAATGTTGCACTGCGAAACCCGCCTTTCAATGCCAATCTTCTTGGGCCAGTTTGCTCCTAATCGATTTGATCTGAGATGCGCGCCAGGCTTTCCTCGCGGCCGAGCACGGCGAGCACATCGAACACGCCCGGCGAGGTGCTTTTGCCGGTCAAAGCGGCGCGCAAAGGCTGGGCCACCGCGCCGAGCTTGTGGCTGCCGGCCGCCGCCACCTCGCGGATCGCCGCCTCCGCCGAGACGGCTGTCCAGTCACCCGCAAGCCCGTTCAAAGCTTCGTGAGCACTGCGCAGGATCTTGCGGGCATCGTCGGTGAGCAGAAGGGCCGCCTTGTCGTCGATCGGCAGCGGTCGCGTGGCAAACAGGAAGGCCGCGCCGTCGACGAGCTCCACCAGCGTCTTGGCGCGCTCCTTCAGGCCCGGAAGCGCTGCCAGCAACTGCGCCTTGGTGCTGTCGTTCAGGCGTGCGGCGATCGCCGGGCCACCTTCGAGGTAGGGCAGGGTGGCGATGAAGATGTCGAACAGTTCGGCATCGCTCATGCGACGCATATGTGCGCCGTTGATTGCCTCCAGCTTGGCGAAGTCGAAGCGCGCCGCGCCCTTGTTGACGTCGCCGATGTCGAACCAGGAAATCATGTCCTTGATCGACATGATCTCGTCGTCGCCATGGCTCCAGCCGAGACGCGCCAGGTAGTTGAGCAGCGCCTCCGGCAGGTAGCCCATGGCGCGATAAGCCTCGACGCCAAGCGCGCCGTGCCGCTTCGATAGCTTGGCGCCATCGGCGCCGTGGATCAGCGGGATATGCGACATGGACGGCACGTCCCAGCCCATGGCGTTGTAGATGACGGTCTGGCGGGCGGCGTTGGTCAGATGGTCGTCGCCGCGGATGATGTGGGTGACGGCCATGTCATGATCGTCGACGACGACGGCATGCATGTAAGTGGGATTGCCGTCGGAACGCAGGATGATGAAGTCATCGAGATCCTTGTTAGGAAAGCGCACGTCGCCCTGGACCCGGTCATGGACGACGGTCTCGCCTTCGGTCGGCGCCTTGATGCGGATGGCGCCCTTGGCACCTGCGGGTGCCTCTGAGGGGTCGCGGTCGCGCCAGCGGCCATCGTAGCGGGGTGGCAGCCCCTTGGCTCTGGCGGCCTCGCGCATGGCCTCCAGTTCGGCTGGCGTGGCGTAGCAATAATAGGCCTTGCCGATGCGCACGAGCTCCTCGGCCACCTCGCGGTGGCGGGGCGCACGCTCGAACTGCGACACCGGCTCGCCGTCCCAGCTCAGGCCAAGCCAGGAAAGCCCGTCGAGGATGGCAGCCGTCGCGGCTTCATTGGAGCGTTCGCGATCGGTGTCCTCGATGCGCAGCAGCATCGTGCCGCCGGTGTGCTTTGCATACAGCCAGTTGAACAGCGCCGTGCGCGCGCCGCCTATGTGCAAATAGCCGGTGGGCGAGGGGGCAAAACGGGTGACGACCTTGTCGGACATGGAACTCTCGGAAACCATCTGAAGCGGGGTGCGGTCGCGCGGACTTTCGCGCTTTGCGCGTTCATGTAGCATAGGGTGTCGAGGGCGCAAGGGGCAGACCCGATGGCTGGACGAGGCTGGGGCTCGGATCAGGGCGAGGACGCTGCCATTGGCGTCAGCGAACGGTCCCTGTTTG
>NZ_RZRR01000032.1:0-15048 GCF_003998555.1 Mesorhizobium sp. M7A.F.Ca.CA.002.09.1.1
GTGGCAACACTTACTTTCGTTTTGGCCGTCGCTCAGTTCGGAATTTCAGGCCTTGTTGTGAGGGCCACCCTTCAGTTTTGGGGCGCTGTTGCCTTCCTTGCACTCTTCTGCACCCTCGCTGCATTCTACATTCAAAATGCCGCAGTGAGAAAATCCACACCGACACGGGTTGGCTTCTTGATGGGAACAGAACCTTTTTTTGGTTTCGTTCTAGCGCACCTTCTTCTGAATGAGCCTTTGACAGTACCGAGCTTGATAGGCGCAGGCCTCGTCCTCGCTGCGACGTTTGCTGGCATCTGGTTTGAGAGCAGGACATCCAAATGAACCCCATCTTGGCTTCCACCAAACCCGCCATCGGCGGCATTTCGAGTTTTGAAGATCTGGAGGCTTTTCCGGACCGAACCGCACCAGTTGCAACCATGTTCAGCGGCGGTCTCGACAGCACCTATCTTCTCTACAAGCTGCAAAGCCTTGGCTTTGCGAACATTGAAGCTGTCGCAGCGGATGTCGGAACGCGCATCGATCAGCCTTTGTTGGAACGGACGGCAGCCATGTTCGGCGCGCGCTTTGTCTGCCTCGAAGGGCGGGATGCCTTTGTCGAACAAGGCGTGAAATCAGCCATTCGAGCCCACGCCAAGTACCTTGGCATCTATCCGTTGAGCAGTTCGTTGAGCCGTCCCATAATCGCATCTTTGGTTGTTAATCATGCTAGGTCAATCAACTCACGGCTGGTTCTTCATACAGCAAACCTTTCTCAAAACAGTCTTCCGCGCCTTAACAATAGCATTAAGCGCTCAGGATTTTCCGGCAACTTCGGCAGTCCGTATGAATGCTCTGTGATATCCCGACAACAGAAGACCTCCGACCTGTCCAAGTGTGGAGCGACTTTTGTGGCGGACCGCACGTGGAGCGCGGACGAAAACCTCTGGTGTCGGGAATTCGAGTCGGGGCCTTTGGAAGATCCCGAGAACTTTTCCATCCCCGAGGAGGCATTTGCTTGGACGCGCCACATTCCCGCAGAGCAGCCGGTAGAGATCAAACTCGGGTTTGCAGACGGAAGTCTCGTGTCAATTGATGACCGTGATGTTGCATTGGTCGACGCAATCCCGTTCCTGAATAACACGGTCGGCAAATTCGGGCACGGCCGCTTTGTCGGGCTTGAACACATCACAACCGGCCAAAAGGTTCTCGAAGTCCGCGAGGCCCCTGCCGCGGCCATTATCTTCGACGCGCTGCGTCACCTCGAAACCGCTTCTCTTGACGTGGCATCAATCGTTTTGAAGCAAGGGCTTGAGCAAGCCTGGTCCCAAGAGGCGGTTTCAGGTGCATGGGGCAGTACTATTCACCAGATGTGCGAACGGGCCATTGCATCCGCCCTCGAGGGCGTTAGCGGGAGCGTCAGCTACATAGTCGATCACACACGCTTTTTACCTCGGTCGATCCGAGCCAGGACGCCGAGATACATTAGGGACCGCGACCTTTGGGAATACCAAGCCGCAACCCACATAGCGTTGTCCAAAGCGTTCCGTCCTCGCCAAGTCACCAAAAGGGAGACACCCGTGGAAAACAACGCACCCCAGGCGCCGGCCAACCTCAGTCAACAATGCACTGACGGTCTGGTGACAAATGGATGGTGGTTTTCAAAAGGCGAGCGCGCCGAAGCCTGCTTTGGCATCGAAATTGATGCAGCCTGGAAGAACTTTGCTGACCATTGGAATCGACTTCTTCTCGATGAATACATGCGTGACGGCGGAACATATCGTTACCGGCGCTATAGCGCTTTTGAATATGACGCGACTGACGGAATCTTTAGGCTCCTACCCCACGCCCCCTACGAACAATCAAAAAGTGTCAATCATCTGAATGGCGGCTTCAAGCGCCACTTCGAGCCCCTTGAAAACTCCTTTATAGACCATCCCGTCTTAGAAAAGATTCTGACAGGTTTCTGCAGAATTCTATGTGAAGCCGCCCGACATGATCGTTGGAATATCAAGATCCATCCCTACCGGATTGTCGCGCGCGATGGTGTAAATGGCAAACCGGCACCCGAGGGCCTTCACCAGGACGGGGTGGACTTCATTGCTTGCTATATGATTGGGCGGGTCAACGTCACCGGCGGCATGAGCATGATCACCGACGCCTCAAAGGAGTTCCTCGGCGAGGTCGAAATGAACTCCCCGAATGATTTTGTGATCTGCAACGACCGCGAAACCTTTCACGATGTATCGTCGATTGTGGCCGAAAACCTGAAAATGCCGTACGCTTATCGCGACGTCCTTGTGATCGCCTTCGAGAAATTATAACGCCCAGCGCGCCGAGAGCATTTTCAACAAGGTTCAATACTGCTTGGTATCCTCTCGGGTGTTCCTGGTGCGGGAACAATGCAGGATTAATTTCTTGCATCTAAACACCTAGATAGCAGTTTCGCCTCTCTGGTATGATGGTTTTTGGCCTCGCGGATCTCGCGTAATACGAATGACCGTGGACACCCCCGATCTTCGCAAGAAAGTGAGAAATTATCCTCATGCTGTCCGACGAGGTGGTCTGCGGCTTCGGAGGCACCGGGAACTGGTTTGGTAGCCAGACATTTGGGATGGAACCGGACATGCTCTCGATCGCCGGGGGGCTTTCATCCGGTCACCTGCCCATTGGCGGCGTCATTATCTCGACAAGATTTATCAATGCGCCGCTGACGAGGCCCACAAGGTCGGCGTGTTCGGTCACGGTTTCACCTACTCCGGTCATCCGGTGATAGCGGCCGTCGCCGCCGAGGCGATCAGGATCTACAGCGAGATCGATTTCGTGACCCAGGCGCGTCGTCTCGGCGATCACTTGCATGGAGCCCTCGCGGACGCGCTCGGCGACCATCCGCTTGTCGGTGAAGCCCGCGGCCGCGGCTTCATCGCGGGGGTTCAGATCGTCGAGGATCGTGCGCCCGTCGCGTCTTCGCGCCCGAGCTGAGGATCGGCGATGTCGAGCGGCGGTGCCGCGAGCACGGCGTCATGATCCGCAATATGGGAGAAGTGCTTGGAATCTGTCCGCCCTATATAATCACCGAAAGCGAGATCGACCCCTTGGTTGACGGCATTCGTTCTGCACTCGACGGCGCCGCTGCTGCGAATTCCCGGGTCGGTCGGGTGGCATGAGTTCCAGCATTAAGACCGACTGCTTCACTTCAGTGGATATTATCGAGCAAACGCTCACCCGAGGGGTGCACTTCATCCGTGTCCGGTACAAAACGTCACCCATGTCTCAGGTCGGGCACGCCGCTCGCCAACGACACCGAGTTCGGCCTCGCGGCCTACTTCTACACCGGCGATCTCGGTCGCGCCTTCCGCGTGATGGAAGGACTGAAGTACCGGCGTCAATGAAGGCCTGATCACCACGCCGGAGGTGCCGTTCCGCGGCGTCAAGGAATCGGGCCTCGGCAAGGAAGGCGGCCTCCAGGGCATCGTGGATTATCTCGACACCAAACATGTCTGCATCGGCGGTCTCGGCGTCTAGTGGTTCCCGCCTGACATAGGAGTCCAATCAGAGATTCCCTTTCTGGCCTGCGCGTGCGAGTCTGGCGCATGCGCACAGGAAGATCGTTCACCGTTTCGTCGGCCGATCGCGTCCGTCTGACGGCGCTGATCAGGGATCGCAACGCCCCGCAAAAGCATGTCTGGCGCGCCGAGATAGTGCTTTTGCCCGCCGACGGCGTCGGCACCGGCGAGGTCATGCGCCGCATCGGCAAGTCGAAGACCGACGTCTGGCGCTGGCAGGAGCGCTTTGCCGCGGAAGGCTGTGACGGGCTGCTGCGCGACAAGACGCGACAGTGGCGCATTCCGCCGCTCGGTCCCGATGTCGGCGAGCGCGTCGTGGCACTGACGCTTGCCGATCCGCCGGGCGAGAGGACCCACTGGACCGCCGACATGATGGCGCAAGCCGCCGCAATCAGCGCCAGCGCCGTCAGGCGCATCTGGAAGGCGCATGGTCTCGCACCCCACCGCTGGCGCCAGGTTCAAGCTCTCCAATGATCCGAAGTTCGTCGACAAGTTGCGCGCCGTCGTCGGCCTCTATCTCGATGCGCCGGCCCATGCCATCGTTCTGTCGGTCGATGAAAAGAGCCAGATCCGGCGCTCGACCGCACCCACCCGGCCTGCCGATGAAGAAGGGGCGGCTCGGTACGATGAGGCACGACTACAAGCGCAACGGCACCACCACCCTGTTCGCCGCCCTCAACGTCCACTATTGTCCCGTTGACGAGAATATCATCTTAGTTGCTTGTAAAAATTTGTTCTCCACTTCCGTCTCCATCGTATCTCAGTCAACGCGATGGAGCAGGAAATGACTACAAACATTGTGAAACTGGAAGAAGGCAGGGCAATCGGCTCTAATCGTGACGTGCCGCTGTCAGATCATGAGGCGGAAGCCCTAGGGCATCTTGCGGTGGCGCTGAGTGGCATTTCGACGACCATTCGGTCCGCCGCCTACAAACACGCGCTAAACTCTAGTCACGCGATGAAGCCCCTAAAGGAGACGGAGGACGCGCTTACCGACTACGACGCCTTGGCGAGGGCGGCGGGCCGAAAGCAGCCGAAAGCGGCGGAGGAGGACGACAGGAAGGGGGACGCCCTAGCGAGAGAGGCCGCCGCACAGGTCAGCAGGGTCGATCAGACCCGATCTTCCCGCTGGAGCAGACCGCGAAGGGTACCGGTGGCATCAACGGACTACGTTCGGCAGGTGGTCATGGCAGATAGTCAGCTTGGAGCAGTGTCGGCACTGGTAAACGCGCGGCGAGTGGCTCCAGAACGCTTCCATGCTTCTGTTCCCAGTGTAGATAATAATCCGGATGCTCCGCTTCTGACCTCTTTTTCGGACTATCTGAGCAGGGTGTGCGGACTGGAGTCAAAGTCCCGCGAAGGCGTTCTCCTGGGCAGCCGCCGCTTTCTGGATTGGTTCCATCACCACCATTCCCGGCCAAGCCCTCGGCGCGTTGACGGCTGAGCATGTCCTTGCCGCTGTCGAACATCGGCTGTCACTATCGGCGACCTCCGGTACCCGCACCGGCAGCAACTTCTCACATCGTATTGGGCTGGCCACCACGACCAGAATCTCGCGCGCGTCGTCCCCAGGACGCCCCACTGGCGTTTGGCTCATCTAACCCTCGAACTCGGCTACGGCCCGTCGACGGTCTTCTTCACATGGGTCGGATTCGACGAAATGGACGAGGTCACAGGCGACGGCCATGCTGAACTGCTCGACGACGGCTCCATCGACATCACCTTCTATCACAACGGCGACGAGGCAATCCTCAAGGCCAAACGGGACACTTCTTCAACGGCCTGCTAGGAGATCCGTGTTCGCCTTGCGCTGACAAAGAAGCTCACACATGACGTCCGGGAGACGATGCTGGCAAATGGTCTGGCTGAAGCATTCCACCCACAATACCAAAGCCCGTCCCGATCCAAAGCGCTTCTAAGCACTCCACCTCAGGCGCAAGGCCGGTTGGCCAGTGCATCTTCTTGGTCCGCCGGAAGAGAACCCCGCCCGACAATAGCTTCATGAGGTCTTGCGCTGCAGTGTCGACCGTAAAAAAGGGCGCGCGAGGCGCCCTTCATTTAAACCGGCAGTCGGGAAGCAGACTTCACTCTGATATTCAAAAGCGGTAGGTGACACCTGCGCCTATCAGCCAGGGATCGAGCTCCGCCTTCCCCGTCAGCTTCGCGCCGGTCACCGTGACGTCGAAGTCCGGCTTCAGGAAAAGCTTCTTCACGTCGAAGTTGAGGCCCCAGTGCTGGTCCACCATGTAGTCGAATCCGACCTGCAGCGCCGTGCCGAACGTGTTCTTCACCTTGAGAGCATCAGCGCTGCCAGTGTCCTGGTTGTAGAAGATCGTGTAGTTCACGCCGGCGCCGACATAAGGCTTGAACGCGCCGAGATCGGTAAAATGGTACTGCAACGTGAGTGTCGGCGGCAGCAGCCAAACTTTGCCGATGTTGCCCAACCCTCCGATCGTCCCTTGGCCCGCGATGTTGGCATAAGTGGTACCGAGTATGAGTTCGGCGGCGATGTTGTCGGTGAAGAAATACGAGATATCGAGTTCCGGCGTCACCGTGTCCGAATACGAAAGACCGGAGCCGGGAAGCGTATCAACGTAGCCCAGATCTTTCGTAACGACGCCCAACGCCCGCAGGCGGACCTGCCAAGGGATTGGCGCTTCGGTGACCGAGGCTCCCGTCTCCGCCAGGACGGTCTCTGCTTGCGCAGGCTCCGCGGCGACGGCCTGCTGTCCCACCATGATCAGGGCCACCGCCGCTGCTGTTGCCCGCGCTACGCCCATTCGCGTTCTCGCCATGAGATTCACTCCTTGATGTTCAGAAAGGATGCACTGCACTATTTCGTCTCCTGCTCGAATGAATTGTTGATGGACCTCAAATGCCCCTCTTGCGTTGCAACGCGTTCCGCCGTCTCCGGAGGGTGATCGTTGAAGCCGATTGCGCTGCGGAGAAAATTGGTGCCTAGACTGATGAATGCGGCTTGCTCCCGATTGTCCTCGCCGCAGCCGTGCCCGCCTGCGCTGGCCTCGTAGAAGTAAGCGGGATAGCCAAGAGCCTGCAGTTTTGCGGCCATCTTGCGCGCATGGCCCGGATGGACGCGGTCGTCGCGTTTCGTGGTGGCGATCAGGATAGGCGGATAGGGCTGTCCCGGCGCTGCGGCGTGATAGGCGGAGATTTCCTTCAGGAAAGCCCAATCGTGAACCTTGTCCGGATCGCCATATTCGTCGATCCAGCTCGCGCCCGCCAAGAGCTTGGTGTAGCGACGCATGTCGATAAGCGGTGCTGTGCAGAACAGAGCCCCGAAATGCTCAGGATAGCGGGTCAGCATGTTTGCGATCAGCAGGCCGCCATTTGAGCCACCCTCGGCGGCAATCCGCCTCGGCAGGGTGATGCCCCTTCGCACGAGGTCGGAGGCAACGGCGGCGAAATCGTCGTGGGCGAGACGCTTGCCCTCCCTGCGCCCGGCTTCGTGCCAGCGGGTGCCGAACTCGCCGCCGCCGCGGATGTTCGCCTCGACACACGTGCCACCGCGCTCGAGCCACAGCTTGCCCAGCGGGGAGTTGTAGTAGGGAAGGAATGATACGCCGAACCCGCCATAAGCGGAAAGGTGAATCGGAGCATCTCCGTTCCCGTTCGCCGGACCAACCTGCGTATAGGGGATCAGCTCATGATCGATAGAGACTGCCTCGTGGCGCGTGACCACCAGTCCGGATGCATCGAAATTCTCCGGGCTGCGCTTCAGGATTGCTGAAGCGCTGAGAGACGGCGCGGCATTCAGATCGAACAGCAAGAGCTGCGGCGGCGTGATCGGATCCTGAGCACAGATCAGGACCTCTCCATTGGTCTCGTGAACTGCCGCATCGAATGACCAGACGTCGACAGTACCTTCGGCGGGCAGGGTGTTCAGGACTCGGCGCGTCCATTCCTGGTGGCCGGGAGTGAACATCTCGAAACGCGGTGCGAGATTGACGAGGTAAGAGATAATGAGCTTCCCGTCATTCCAGAAGAATGACTGCATGGAGCGCCTTTCCCCTGGTTGAAACAGGGTCTCAAAACGGCGTCCGCCGGCGAGGAAAGTGGAAAGCGAGATGACGATCAGCGCGTCGGCGGGATGGGTGGTGCCTCCCACCGTCCAGGGCTTGCGCGGCCTTACCGCCAGCCAGTCGCCGAAGACCCGCCACGACGCGTCGCGAGGAAGATCGATCTGCCTCCTCGGCCCGCTCCTATCGCCGATCCAGCTGATCTTCTCGAAGAAGGCCGGCTGCTCGATGAACCAAAGGCGCTCGCTGCGGCCGGTGCGGTCCGAATGACCAGACACTTGGAAGCTTTCGAACCCGGCCTCGAAGATTGCCGGCGTGGTGAGGGGATCCGCGTCACGCTTCCACAGTCGAACTGTGCGCGCATAGCCGGAGCGGGTGGCCATGCCATTACCAAGCGCACTGGAAAGCAGAAGCGTGTCAGGGTCCAGCCAATTAACGTAGCCTTTGGCCTCGGGGAGGTTGAAGCCGTCGGCGACAAAGCTCAGAGAAATCAGGTCGAATTCGCGATGCACGACCGCGTCGCTGCCGCCGCGCGACAGGCGCAGAACGGCTCTTTCCCGTCTCTCCGGCTCGATGGACGCGCCGTCCCAGATCCAGTCCTCTCCGTCGCTAGCCGCGAGAGCATCCAGATCGAGCAGTAGCTCCCATTGGGGATCCGCCTTCATGTAGGCGGCAAGGGTGGTCCGGCGCCACAGTCCGCGTGGATTACCGTCATCTCGCCAGTAATTGTAGAGGTACTGACTACGGCGCGCGATCAGGGGAAGATTGTCGCGATTGTCGAAAATGGCTGTCAGAGCCGCGCGGTCGCGCTCGAACTGCGTTCCACCGAAGTGCTTCAGAGTCCTTGCCGATTGGCCGGCGGCCCAGGCAAGTGCCCGCTCGCCCTCTACATCTTCAAGCCAGACATAGGGATCGTCGTCGGGAGCATCAAGCGTTGGACGGACATCAAATGCGTTCATGTCCGGACAGCCTTCAGAAAGAAGGGATAGAGGCTTCCGTCGGCTCGGGAACGCTCAGTGTCGGTAGCGGCGCCCACATGTTCGAAAAGCGTGATCATTGATGAGTTCTTCCAGTCGGTGCGGCATCGCAGTGCTTTTGCGCATAGGGCCGCAACCTTCGTGCCAACTGGGAAAATCGTTTCGGAACAATGCGATCGCTCTGGAAGCGTTGTGTCACATGTCCGACATCGTCGAGAATCCGACAACGAGTGCTCCTCCTAATCACCGGATCAACCTCCGGCGCCAGTCGTGGACACTGTGCAGAACTCGAGAAGTGAAGCTCATTGGAGTGAACCTGGTTGACGCCCAACATCTTCGCTCTGGAGCGCTTCACGCACACGGATTCATGGCAGACACCATGATGCGATCGATGCTGTTAGAGACCAAGCTGGCTGCGCCTGTGAGTTTCAGCCGCCAGCTGGAAGCAGCGGAGTTCTGAGGAGAAGGGTGGGGGGCCCAAGCCCTGCCGCAATCTTGGCCTGCACCGTCCCCTTGATTGTTGTGGGTCAACGTCTGCCTGCCCGCTGAATTTGGCACGCCTTACACCTACGTCACGACCAAGACCTTCCTGTTGCACTTCGGCCTCGACACACTGCGGGATTTGCCCGATTTCGAGGCGATTGAGGTTGCCGCGCTGCTCAGCAAGGAGAAGCTGCTGGCGGGCGATACTCCCATCGGGCTGGTGAGTGGTGGAGGAGGTGAGGAGCGACACTCCAAGGCCAGGACGGGCTAGCGCAGCAGATACATGGAAGTAATCGCTTGATATGAGCGGTTGAGAGTCGAATCAGGGAACTATGCGATCACTATCGATAAGAGGTGGCAATATCGATCGTGATTGTATCGGGCCACTCTACGGCGAAGGAGGCGGCAACTTGTGTCTCCGACCCGAAACGATTACCTTGCGGCCATTATGAGCAAGCATTTGGCATCCGTCTTGACGACGTGAACGCGCCCTGCAGCGTACAGCTGGACGACGCGGCGCTGGCCGATTGCTTTGCGGATCTCGATTTGGCCAAGCAGCATCCCGCTCATGTCAGCGCCTTTCTCGGCGAGGTCCCTCTCGCCCAGCAAGTCGAGTTCGCAACCGCGCACCACATTCGCGGTCGACGAGATGAAGGCTTTTGCCGCCAAGTTCTCTGCCTGGTCCGGCGAAAGCTATCCGCTCGCCGCATAATGGCTGGACATGATAGCCGACGCCCGTCCCGAATGGCGGCGGCTTTTTCGTATTATATCGACCTGATCGACAAGATGCGGCGGAACAGGGGTCCACGTGCGATGCGGCCAAAGCGGATCCAGCTCTCGAGCGCGACTACGGGGTAGGTGTGGTCGCTGGAGCCGCGGCCGACCTCGACCTCGCGCCAGCCGGTCTTGCCGCGCAGGGTGACCAGCAGCCCTTGCCGTCAAAAATCTCGATCCAGCTGGCGCCATCGCTGTTGTCGTCGCGCATGACGTCGAGACCGACGATCTCGGAGCGCCGCAGGCCGCCGCCACAGCCCAGGAGCAAAATAGCGCGGTCGCGCAGGCCCTGAGGTCGTGGCCGAGCGTGGCGATCATCGCCAGCAGATCGTCGCCAGGACCGCCTCTTTCTGCCGCGGTGGCTTTGCGTGCTTGCGGCGAATGCCGGCAAGAACCTTATAGATATGCCGCTCCGCGCGGTCCAACGGCCGGCCGCGCTGGGTAAAGTTCCAGGCGAGGCCGGAAAGCCGCCGCTCGATGGTCGCAAACTAAAGGGCAGGGGCGCCACGCTTCGGATCGCCGGCGGCGGTGCCCGAGGCACAGGCGCTGATATTGAGCCTGATCACCTTCGAGCCCGGAGGCAGGGGATCGAAGCCAGCGCGCCGGCACCAGGAGGAAAAATGCCGCCAATCCTTGGGGTAGGCGTCGCGCGTGTTCTCCGAGGTGGCGTTGTAGCCCCTCGCGGTCTCGACCAGTTCCTGGACATGCGCCGGGACTCTTTGAGCCGGGTCTCCATCTCCTTGTAGAGCTTGTCAAGCTCGCCATCGACTGGCTTCAGGTCGTCGATTGAACATTGCGTCATCATAGGCTTTGTGCCTTGTTGTAGCAGGCATCGTCCGTTCGCGCGGCGGACACAGACATCACCGTCGCTGAGCCGAGAACGACGGTAAAAGAAAATGCACTCACTGACTTCATAACCAATCTCTTTTGCGGGTGATTTAGAAACGGACGCCGAGCTTGGCGCTGAACCCGTGTGTCTGGGCATCCGAGGCGATCTGTCCCTGATAGGCGATGCCGAACGTCGCGTTCTCGGTGATGTTTACGTCAAGCCCAGCTTCGAGCAGAGCTGCGTTCTTTGCGATCGGCACGCCCTTGATGGCGAAGGAGGAACCGCCAGCAAAGGCAAGAGCGGTATCCGGCCTGACGTCGCCGAAGGCGTGGCGCCAGCCAAGACCGCCGCGCGCGGTAGCAGTCACGGTGCCGAGGGTCAGTACCGTCGACGCACGCAGACCTAGCGTGGTAAACGCCGTGTCGCTCGAGCGATCCCCGCTCGACAAGGCGGCTGCGCCGCCATTCTCGGTGAAGCCATCGGCGTCAAAATTCACATAAGCGAGATTAGCGTAGGGCTCGAAGGAAGCCGAAGCCGTATTGATACGGTAGCCGAGCTCGCCAAAGGCCTGGAACGTGCCGGCGTCGTAATCGGCCGAAAGGCTGTCGGCGAAGCCTGGAAAGACCACGGACCTGCCGGTCTCGATGCTGTGCCAGGTATAGGCAAGGCCGGAACGAAAACCGAGATTGCCGTTCTGCGTGCCGGCAAAAAGACCGAGATGGTAATTCTCGCTCGAGCCCGACGACGCGCGATCGTCCGCCTCCAAGGAGGTATGGCTGTAGCCGCTGATGAGGCCGAGCCGCCAGCTTTCGCCGACAGCCGCGTCACCGCCAGCCAGAAAGCCGCCTGTCGAGTGATCGAGACCGGCGGCATTGCCGTCGCTGTCGAGATGACCCCAGGCGCCGAAGCCACGGCCCCATACGGCGAAATTCTCACTCGTTGCCGGGGCCAGTTCCAGACCACCCAGCCCATAAGTCATCACCGGAACGCTGGAGGCACCGACGCCGTCGAACGCCGCACGGATCCGTTCGCTCGCGGCATCGCGTACAGAATGACTGTCCTCGATGAGGCCGCTATGAATGGAAGCATGAACCTCGCCTGATAGCATATCGAAAGCGTTGCGGGCTTCCGGCGCCGTCAGGAACAGGATGTTGTCCTGGATCGGATTACCGCTTCCAAGCGCCTGAGCCGCTGCGGCGACCGAGCGTTGATTGAAGGTGCTGGCTACATCGGCAAACGCCGTCGATGTGCGGCTGATATCGAGATAGACATTGTTGGCATCGTAGACGAGCTGGAAATCGACGAAGGGCGTCGCGTCTGTCGCCAGAGCCCCCGTCAGCCCGCCATAGGTGCCGCTTACGCCGCCTGCTGCGGAGAGCAGAGTATATCGGGCATCGACCGATAGCGTTCCCTGCCGCAGCAGCTCGATCTGCGCGCCGCTGTCGATCGCCGCTGCTCCGCCAACATCGATGAGATCGGACGACCTTGCGAGGTCGACCTGATAGATCGATCCGGACTGCTGCGCGAAATCGCCCGTGACAGTCAGTGTGGTGACGATCCTGCTCGGATCGGTCGCACTGCCAGGAGCGACCGTGCCGCCCTCGGAAATGGTGACCGCACCGTAGGTGCCGCCGCCTGCGACGACACCGCCGCTGTTTGCGATAGCCGTGCCCCCGATCTGCCCGTCATTCCCGAGAAAGCCGGACGTGGTCGCATCATGGGAAAGCACACCTGTATCGGCAAGCAGCAATCCCGCGCCGGAACCGACCGTCGTCATGCCGGAAAAATTGTTCTTTCCGCTCAGCGTTTGCACGCCACCGGCAACGAATAGTTTGCCGCCCATATTATTGTTATCAACGTCGAGGTCGTTGATGCTGCCGGCGAACGTGTCGTTCGAATCCGTTAGCACCAGGGTACGCTTGCCCAGTTCGACCGTTCCGCTGCCACTCAGGCTACGAATACGGGCATCGTTGTAGGCGTCGGAGATTCCCCAATAGTCGCTGCCATTTCCATGTTCGGAGATATCGAACGTGCCGTCTGCAACGACTTTCGCTGACCGTTGGATGTTGCCGAGCCCCGCAAGCGAGAGATAGGCATCCTGAGCAATATTCGTCTCGCCGGTGTAGGTGTTGACATTCGTCATCCGGACCACCGTCTTTGTATCAAGCGTCAGCGATCCGGAGCCGGAGACGACACCCGCTATGCCGAACCCGCCCTCATTCCCCATGCTCGTCGTGATCCTGCTCAGACCGGTCCCTTCGGGTGCGGATGAATCGGTAGAGAAGTTGCTGGCAGTGACGAAATGTGACGTATAAGCGGTATACTTCTTCTCCAGATCGAAAATGACCGATCTGTTTTTGAAGAAGTCAAGACCGGCAACAAAACTGGTCTGGTCATTGGGTTGTTCCGTCGTGCCGCTGGTGTAGGTGAAGTCGATATTGTCCAGCCTTACCGGATCGCCATCCGTTCCTGCGATTGTAACGCTCGGGATGTTGCCCGATGCGCTTACGATCTCGCGTTGCTCATTTCTCCGAACATTTTTAAGTTTGACGCCCGCATCCTGAAATTGCTTCAGCATCGCATCACTGATCTCCAGACTGCCACCGCCCGGTGTGCCGGTGTCGAGCAATACCGCGGTCTTGTTGGGGTCGGTGATTGGTGGGGCTCCATCCTTAACCGTGTACTGCAGATTGTAGCTGCCTTCGTATTCGGTCGAGGCATTGGCGCCAGAGCCAGGAAAATTCTGATAAGAATCCTGATCTTTTTCCTCGGGTTCTCCCCATGGCATGGCATTAGTATATTGGGCCCGGAGGCTTGGATTGAGGTTGACAATCGTGCAGGGGGAACAGCCAGGCGTTTGGTCGCTCTCGGAATCCGGATTCACATTGGCGGAGACCACGTAGCCAGACCTGGTGACACTGCCCATCATGCCCCAGACACTTGTCTTGCCAAGAAAATCGCCGGCCCCGAATGTACCTGCGAAATCGCCGCCTTCGTCTGCCATCTTGCCAGCGGTCATTTTCGCCCGCTGCTCCTTATCGGCGTGATAAGGTTCTTGGAGATCCTGACCATACATATCTTTAAGTCCATCCGTCACGGATCCCGGCGTGCACTTAAGATTGTTGTCCTTGCAATACGCATGGGTATAGACAAAATCGAGAATGCGAGCAGCCCGGTATTTCTTATCGCTTACAGACGGCCCGTCGATTGTTATCTTTTGATCTGGATCGACATATGTAAATTTATCAATTTCCACGTTCTGAAGCTTATTACCATACGTTCCGTCCCCGTACGTATATACGTAAGGCGTGTCGGCAATCGGGCGGACCCCGGTCACCTCTGACCCGATCTGCGTGTTGAGCTGGTCCGAGCCCGTGTCGAATACGTATCGCTGCGCGTTGCCATTGTTGATCTTGGCCCAGATGCCCAGGCGGTCATGGCCTTCCCCGACATACTCCAGCGGGATCGAAATCGGGTCGTCGGCCAACGCTTCTCCAGTTGGAAATGCTACCAGACCCACCCCGAGAGACACAGCCGGCAGGAATACCGTCGTCATCGCGGTGGTTGCCGCCAGAAAGTTCTTTGTCCTGAAACAAGCCTGCATACCTGGTCCTCGAAAAAGTCTCGCAAACTGATTGTTCATTGGAACGGCCTCCTGAATTGTTTAACGAGACCCTTTATGGCGGCCCTGGCTGACAACAGCCTGAAAGCTGCAAGCGGCCTGCGAGAATGGGGCGATCCTGAATGACGACAGGTGCTGTCAACAATGGATGAGTGCTCGGCCTGAAAGCTGAGCACGCTTTATGCTCAGGCTGCTGACAAGGCCAAAGCAGCGTAAGTGCGGAGTGAAATCCAAGGTCCACATGGGTCGTCGCGCTTCCCGTGCGCCTGGGAAGGCGCCGGCCCGGCCAAGCTTTCCCAGATCGTCCGGATGGCGCACAAGATACCGGTTCAGGTCGATCGAGATGGAGGCCGAGGCGTATGCCAAGGCGGTCGACTGCCTGACGAAAGATCAGAATGCGTCGCTGGCGCTCTACGATTTCCGCCGGCAGCGAGCTCAGCTCCTGCCGGGCATCCGTGTTTACTGGCGACGAGACACAAGATGTGCCCAAATTGCCACCAGACCGTCACCTGCGATGAGTTTCGGCAACTGATTTTGTCCTTTCAATCGTCGCCACTTCCTGGCCGCGGCCAACATGGGCCACTCGAAGGCAGCAGACTGGCGGCTATATGGACGGGCTGTGAGCCCGCACCGGAGACATTGGCGAAATCTACGATCTCTATAGCAACGTCAAGGAGAAGCGCGAGGTGTTGCAGATGTGGTCAAATCACATCGAATGGCTGATCAAGCAGGCTGCGGATGACGCTCTGGCGGCGTAGCTGCTGGCATGGGCGGAAGATGC
>NZ_RZRR01000330.1:0-5491 GCF_003998555.1 Mesorhizobium sp. M7A.F.Ca.CA.002.09.1.1
CGGAAGTTTCGTGCTGTTCAACGGCGTCAAGGTCGGCGACGTCAAGCGCGTCTATATTGATGTCGACAATCCGACGGTTGCCATCGCCGATACCGAGATCGACCGCATGACGCCGATCACCAAATCGACGCAAGCCGATATCGGGCTTGCCGGCCTGACCGGGCAGGCCAACATCGAACTCAAGGGCGCCGATCCCAAGGAGGTAAAGCTCCTCGACCAAGCGGAAAAGGAAGGCAAGGTCGCCGAGATCGTCGCCAACCCGTCGGCGGTGACCAACCTCTTGCAGACGGCGCAGAATATCTTCACCCGCGCCGACAAGGTGCTGACCGAGCTCGAAGGCTTCACCAAGGACGTTCGCGGGCCGCTGACGCAGACCGTCCAGAACGTCCAGACCTTCTCCGATGCGCTGGCCAAGAATTCGGACGGCATCGACAAGTTCCTGTCCGCGGCCAGCACGCTGGCCGATGAGCTGAAAGGCGTTTCCGGCAAACTCGACGGCACGCTGAAGGCGGCCGAAGGCCTTCTCAACGCGGTCGACAAGGACAAGATCAAGAGCATCGTCGCCAATGTCGACGCAGTAACCGGTAACCTCAAGCAGACGTCGAAGCAGCTCGACGGCGTGATCAAGAACGTCGATACAGCCGTGGGGTCGGTCAACGACTTCGCCAAACGGACGCAAGGCACGCTGGCCAAGGTCGACAACGTGCTCGACGGTATCGATCCCGCACAAGTGCGCTCGGCGCTCGCCAACATCCAAAAGGCCAGCGAGAGCGCCGACAAGGCCGCCGCCGACATCGCGGAGGTGACCCACAAGTTCGCCAACCGGGCCGACGACATCGACCAGACGATCAAGGACGCAAAGCAGCTCGCGCAACGGCTCAACGATGCCTCGGTGCGAGTCGATGGCATTCTAGCCAAGGTCGATACCTTGCTCGGGTCGGGGCAGGCCGACGGCGTGATGGCGGATGCGAGGGCGACGCTGAAGTCGTTCAAGCAGGTTGCCGACACGCTGAATGCCCGCCTTGGCGTCATCACCGACAATCTGGCGCGATTCTCGGGCCAGGGGCTTTCGAACGTCGAAGCGCTGGTGCAGGACAGCCGCCGTTCGATCAGCCGCATCGAGGAGGCGGTAACCGACCTCAGCCGCAATCCGCAGCGCATCCTGTCGGGTGGCGACGGCGAGGTTCGGCAATTCGATGGCAGGGCGCGGCGTTGACTTCGGCGCCGGCGCGCCCCAGAAACATGAGCCGCGAAAGCGGGTCGATCTTACGATCCGGGGACAACGGGGATCGCGCGTGAAGTCTGTGTGGGTGAAAACGGGCGGGTTGACATCGGCTGCGGCACTGCTTGCCTTGACGCTGGCCGGCTGTGCGGCGTTGGGCGGCAAGCCCGCGCCGCTCGATACGTTCGAGCTGTCGGCGCCGTCGGTCGACGCGCATGGCCACAGCCGCCGCCAGATCCTGATCGCGCAGCCGTCGGCGCTCAAGGCGCTGGACAGCCAGAACATCGTCATCAAGCCGTCGGATCGTTCGATCCAGTATCTCAAGGGCGCGCAATGGGCTGACCGGCTGCCGCTGATCGTGCAGGCGCGGCTGGCCGAGACCTTCCAGCGATCGGGCAGCTTTGCCGGCGTCGGCAAGCCGGGCGAGGGCCTGGCGATCGACTATCAGGTGATCGTCGAGATCCGCTCATTCGAGGTTCGGGTCGACGGCGGCGAACATGCCGAGGTCGATCTGTTCGTGCGGATCCTGAACGATCGCAACGGCGAGGTCCGTGCTTCCAAGAGCTTCACCGCAGCCGCACCCGTCTCGGGCAGCGGCAATCCTGCTTATGTCAGCGCACTCGACAAGGCGTTCGGCGACGCCGCCGGGCAGATCGTGCGCTGGACGGATTCGGTGATCTGAGCGCGACGCGCGCCGGAATCCCATCAGGCTTCTCTACCTACAAGTGGTCGAAGATCTCCGGCCGGAGCTTTCCGGTCTTCATCAGGTGCTGCAGGGTGTAGGTCACGGACAGCGCGTCATCGAGCGCATCGTGCCCCTGCAATGGCGGGTGCTTGACGCCGTAGTAATCCGCAAGCTTGTTGCTCGGCGTTCTCGCCAGATCCTCGATCGGCATTCCGGCTGCGATCAGCAGCTTGACGGCGTTGTCAAACCGGGTGGCCGGGATCGAAGGCTGAATGCCCCCGACATAGCAGCTGATGGCGATCATGTTCAATTCGTCCTTGCCCCAGGACCAGAATCGCGCCCCTTCGGAAAAACGATCGATGTCGGCGAGGGCATCCCCTAGTGCCACCCCTTTTGTCTCCAAATCTTCCTCGGTGATGCCGGTCAGTTTGGTGAAGAATGGGTCCAAGGCGTATCTCTGACCAAACCGGTCGACCGGTTTGATATAGGCCTTGTGTGTTCCGAGCAGGGGGAAGTCGCCTTCAAGTCCAAGCCTGACGGCGCCGATCTGTGCGATCACCGGGTCGGGATCGTGGGCCGCGCACCAGAATCTGCGTTGCGAGCCCTCCAGGCAAAGAAACTCGCAGTCGAAAATGATTGCCGTCTTCACGATCACACCCTGCGAGCGTTAGGGCAGCGGTACTGTGGATGAATTATAGCGCCGTCGGGAGATCGACTTAGGGCGGATTCCGAAGGCATCGATAGTCTCGCAAGACCTGTTGCGGGCAGGTTCAACGCGTGCCGGACGTTAGAGCAGGCACAGGCGGGACCATGGCCCGCCTGTTCAATTCCCGTCTTAGTGCAGGCGGCCGCTCGCATGCGCCAGCATGGTGTAGACCTTGCCGGTGTCCGACGTCAGGTAGGTCTGCGCCATGATGTTGTCGCGGTCGTTGCGTGAGACATCCTTGAGCAGCTTCTCGAAATCGTCGCAGTAGCGGTCGACGGCGGCGCGGAACTCGGCCTCGGCCTGATACTTGCGACGGATCTCGTCGAACGTCTGCTGACCCTTCAGCGTGTAGAGCCGCCTTGTGAACACGTCACGCTCGCCGCGCCGGTAGCGGTTCCACAGCTCGATCGAAGCATCGTGGTCGATGGCCCGCGCGATATCGACGGAGAGCGAGTTCAGCGATTCGACGACATGAAGGGGCGATCGCTGGGCAGGCGTAGCGCGGGGCGCTTCCGCAGTCGCTGGGGGAGCTGCCGACCTGAGGTCCTCATCGTTCGATGCCGCGGTCAGCAGATCGCGCACCCAGCCACCCTGCGGCGTGCGGGCGTTGGCATCGCCGCGCGGACGCGGTGCCGCCTCGGTCGGACGGTCAAGGTCGAGCGTGCCGCGCAATGCAGGGCCGCCCAAGGGCGCCTGAGGCGTGCGCAGGTCCGGCTGCGGTGCCGGTGCTCGGCGCGGCGGCTCGGCAGCGCGTGCGGCCGGCGCTTGCGGCGCCGGACGCAGGTTGCGTGGTTCGGACCCTTCACCGCCGCGGCCGGACTTGGCCACGATGTCCGAAAGCTCCTTCAGGGCGTTGATCTGCTCGGAAACGGCGCGGCGGATGGCCGAAGTCGATTCCTTGGCCTCTTCCGGCATTTCGATGACGCCCTTCTTGAGCTCGGCGCGGGTCAGGTCGAGCTCGCTCTTGATCGAACCCGCTGTGCGCCGCATCTCCTCGGTCGCATCGGCAAAGCGCTTGGTTGCCGAGTCGACGACGTCGGTGATGGCGTTGCGGATCTTGTCGGCCGACTCCATCGTCTTGCCTTCGGCGTTCTGCAGCGTCTGGCCGACGAGATTTTCGAACGAGCGCATGACCCTTTCGAGATCTTCCGACTTCTTGACCAGGCCGACGGCGAGGTCTTCGAGCGACGACTGCCGTTCGAGCGTGTGTTCGAGGTTGCTCTGGGCCGAGCTCAACAGGTCCGAAGCACTGGACAGCAGGCGGCTGTGCTCGTCGAACTTGGTGGCAATCGACGCGACCTCGCGCAAGGTGGACGACGACAGTTCCGTCAGCCTTGTCGTGTTCGAATCGACCAGACGTGCCGAGCTGGCAAAGGTCTGCGCGGCCTTCTCGGTGGTGGCGGCGAAGCTTTGCGTGCTGCCGCTCAGGCGTTCATCGACCTGGCCGAGATTGACCGCGGCCTGCTCGATCAGCTGACCGAGCTGCGAACTGGACTTGGTCATCCGGCCGATGAGGTCGGCGACGCTGTCGGACAGCGACGAGCGGGCACCCTCGACCGCCGACAAGGTTTCGGCGGTGCGGTTGGCGAGCGCGTCGACAAGTGCGGCATTCTCGCTGCGCAGCTTCTCGGTGGCGCGTTCTGTGACCTCTTCCATGCTCTTTTGCAGTTCCGAGCCGCCCTGGGCGAAGCGCTCGACCAAAGGCCGTGCGGTTTCGTCGAGGATCTTCGACATTTCGGCCGAACGCGCCGCGAGCATGGTGTTGAGTTCGCGGGTGTTGGCGCCGATCGTCTTGGCGGCATCGTTGGTGCTCTGGCCGATATGCTGGCCAACCGCGGTGAAGGTCTCGGCGATCACATTGGCGCGCGAGACGAGTTGCGCCTCGGCGTTCGACACCTGCTCGTTGAGCTTCTGGCCCATCGTCTCGGCCGTAAAGGCGAGGCGGTTCTCGACGCCCGAGACCTGCTCTTCGACACGGGCTGCCGCGGCCGCCGCGCTCGAGGCGAGACGCTCGTCGGCGCCGGCAAGCGCCTGCTCGATTTCGCGGGCATGCACGGCCATTTCCTGGCCGGTCCGCCTTGCGCGTTCGGCAACCCGTTGCTCGGTATCGGCAAAGGCGCCGACGATCGTCTCGGCATGCTCGCCGATCGTGGTGGTGCTGCTGGCGATGCGCGACACCAGACGCTGATCCGCGTCGTCGAAGATACGGCCGATTTCCGAGGCGCGGCTCGACAGCGCTTCCGAACCCTCGGCGATGCGCGAGACGAGCTGCTGGTCGGCGGCATCGAAGATGCGGCCAAGGTCCGATGCGCGTGCGGCAAGCGCTTCGGCCGATTCGCCGATCCGCATGCCGAGCCGCTGGTCGGCGCCTTCGAAGTTGCGCAGGATGTCGCCGGCGCGCGCGGCCAGCGACTGGGCCGTTTCGATGGCGCGGGCGACCAGCTTCTGGTCGGCGGCATCGAACGTGCCTGCAATTTCGCTTGCACGAGCTGCCAGATGGTCGGCGGTGTCCTGAGCCCGGGCGGTCAGCTGATCTGCGGTTTCCTGGGCGCGGGCGGCGAGCTTCTGGTCTGCCGCTTCGAAGGTGCCGGCGATCTGATTTGCGCGAGCGGCCAGCTGATCGGCGGTTTCATGGGCACGGGCCAGCAGCGAGCTGGACGTGTCGTCCGCGCGGGCAAGCAAGGCGTTCGACGTATCTTCTGCACGGGCGTGCAGGCGACGGTCGGCCTCCTCGAAGGTGCGGGCGATGTCTTCGGCCCGCGCCAGCAGGGCCGCGGAGGTCTGCTCGGCGCGCTCGGCGATCTTGCGGTCGGCGTCGCTGAACGCGGCACCGGCCTGCTCGTGCAGGGTGCTGGTGACTTCCAGCACCTTTTCGCGC
>NZ_RZRR01000331.1:0-5476 GCF_003998555.1 Mesorhizobium sp. M7A.F.Ca.CA.002.09.1.1
ACCCGCCGCCGAACTGGCGGCGGCGGTGATGCAGTCGCGCACCGCGCAGTTCTTCCATGATCATGTGCTGGTGAAGGAACCCGGCACGCAGAAGCCGACGCCCTGGCATCAGGACATCCCCTACTATTTCGTCGATGGCCAACAGACGGTGAGCTTCTGGATACCCATCGACCCGGTGAAAGAGGCGACGCTGCGGCTGATCGCCGGCTCGCACAAATGGGACAAGATGATCCTGCCGGTGCGCTGGCTCGACGATAGCAATTTCTATGCCGGCGAGGGCGACTATCTGCCGGTGCCCGATCCCGACAAGGACCCTTCGATGAAGGTGCTCGAATGGGAAATGGAGCCGGGCGACGCCATCCTGTTCGACTTCAGGACCGCGCATGGCGCGCGTGGCAATATGACCGCGGCGCGGCGCCGGGCGCTGTCGCTGCGCTGGGTCGGTGACGATGCGCGCTATGTCGAGCGGCCGGGCCGCACCTCGCCGCCCTATCATGGCCACGGCATGCAGCCGGGCGAGAGGCTGCGCGAGGACTGGTTTCCGGTGGTTTTCTCCGCCTAGCGAATCGCCAGAAAATTGGCGGCGGTATCCGCCGCCAATTTTCTGCGGGGATAACGTTCCCGTGCGCAATTGCGATCTAAACACCCTGATGCCTTGACCCGTCGCCCGGAGAGCAATAGCGGGTCTCCAAGAGACTGTTTCGAAATTCGCTCTGGCGAGTCATATGGTGGTGGTTTCGAGAACCGCAGCGGAGCGGACATTTGGTCCGTGAGCTCAGTTCTACTGCACGCAGTAGAACGGGAAGCGCAGAAAACGCCATCAGATGGCCGCCAGAGCAGAATTTCGGCATCAAGAGGTGGCCATGAACGTTCTTCTTCTGGGCTCCGGCGGCCGCGAACATGCGCTCGCCTGGAAGATCGCCGCGTCGCCGCTGCTGACGAAGCTTTATGCCGCCCCCGGCAATCCGGGCATTGGCGGCGAGGCCGAACTGGTCAAGCTCGACATCGCCGATCACGCCGCGGTCACCGCATTCTGCCGGGAGAAAAAAATCGACCTCGTCGTGGTCGGTCCGGAAGGCCCGCTGGTCGCCGGTATTGCCGACGATCTGCGCGCCGAAAATATCCGCGTCTTCGGTCCCTCCAAGGCAGCGGCACAGCTGGAAGGCTCGAAAGGTTTCACCAAGGACCTCTGCGCCCGCTACAACATCCCGACCGCCGCCTATGGCCGTTTCAGTGACCTGGCCTCGGCCAGGGCCTATGTCGAAAAGACCGGGGCGCCGATCGTCATCAAGGCCGACGGGCTCGCTGCCGGCAAGGGCGTCACCGTCGCCATGACGCTCAGTGAAGCACAGGCAGCCCTCGATGCCTGCTTCGATGGTTCCTTCGGCGCCGCCGGCGCGGAAGTTGTGGTCGAGGAATTCATGACCGGCGAGGAGGCGAGCTTCTTCTGTCTTTGCGACGGTACCACCGCACTGCCCTTCGGCACCGCGCAGGATCACAAGCGCGTCGGCGACGGCGACACCGGTCCGAACACTGGCGGCATGGGGGCCTATTCGCCGGCACCGGTGATGACGCCGGAACTGGTCGAGCGCACCATGCGTGAGATCATCGAGCCGACCATGCGCGGCATGGCCGAACTGGGCGCGCCTTTCTCCGGCGTGCTGTTTGCCGGGCTGATGATCACCGACAAGGGGCCGAAGCTGATCGAATACAACACCCGCTTCGGCGATCCGGAATGCCAGGTGCTGATGATGCGGCTGGAGGATGATCTGCTGGTCCTGCTCAACGCGGCAACCGACGGCCAGTTGGCACATACTTCGGTGCGCTGGCGCGACGAGGCGGCATTGACCGTGGTGATGGCGGCGAGAGGCTATCCCGGCAGGCCGGAAAAAGGCTCGGTCATCCGCGGCGTCGAAGACGCGGCAAGCGACGGCGTCCAGGTCTTCCACGCCGGCACCGCCATCAATGGCGGCGCGCTGGTGGCCAATGGCGGCCGCGTCCTCAACGTGACGGCATCAGGCGCCACGGTCGGCGAGGCGCAGAAACGAGCCTATGCCGCGCTCGACCGCATCGACTGGCCGGACGGGTTCAGCCGCCGCGATATCGGCTGGCAGGCGGTGGCGCGCGAACAGGGAACCTGAAGTCCGCGTTGGCTTACCGCTGGCCGCGGTCGAGTTCGGTCGAAGCGGTGCTGAGCGGATCGGCAGCGGCAAACGCAGCGTCGAGTTGTGCGGGCGAACGCCGCTCGGTCCGCTTCCAGGCGACATATTGGACAATGCCGAAACTCGGTCTCCGGGGCACCGTCTTCACGACCGGCATGCGGAAGCCGTCGCGGAAACGGGACCAGCGTGTGCCCAACGCTGCGACCATGTCCTCGAAAGTCGGCGGCGCGGCCACAGACGCATAGGTGATGGTGACATTGCCGGCGAGGCCGGCCTCGCGTGAAACCGGCAGCGGTATGGAGGCGAGATAGTCCGGCGGCACGTCGATAAGCCCGCCGAACGGCCATTGCGCGCGCAGCGTGGCGGCGTCGGTCGGCGCGACATTGACGTCTATGTCGTTAGGCGTGCCGGCAACCCTGTAAGGGCAGCGGAAACGGCCGCAATTGGCTTGCGCCGAAAACTGCCACAGTGCGTAGCCTTGCCAGTTGCCCATCGGAAAATGCACGTCGATGTCGGACTTATAGCGGGCATACCAGAGCGGCAGCCGCGACAGGAGCCGGTATCGGTAGCTGTTGTCGGCAATGTACTGGGCGGTCTTGCCGTTGGTGTACAGCACCGGGAAACGGCCGATGCGCCGATGCACCTGGCGGACGAACTCCTCGGCATCGTCGAGCGACATCCATTGCGAGGGATCATTGCCCTCAATGTCGAGAGCCATGAGATCGTCGGGCGCAGGCTCGGCGAAATCGAGGAAATTGTTGGCCTGTTCGACCGGATTGCCCGGGCGGGCAAGGTGATAGGCGCCCCATTTCAGGCCGAGTGCCTTGGCCACCACCCGGCGCGTCTGGAACAGTTCGCGCGTCACCGCATGGCGTTTCCACAGCGCCTTGCAAAGCTTCACCTCAATGTCGTTGCCCAGGCAGAAATAGGGCGGCGGCATGCCGTCGGAGGCCTTGTTGATGAAGCCGACGACCCGCTTGTCGGTGGCGAGTTGGGCCCAACCGATGGAATTGTATTCGTAGGCATCGACCACCAAAGCGCGGTCGGCGTTCTTCCAGGGTTCGGAAAAATCCGAAGCCTTTGCCGCCGTGGACAGCGCCATCGTCGCCGCCAAGGCGAGAAGCGCCAGCGCATGTCGCCCAAAAGTGTGCAGCGGTTTTGGGGCAACGACATGCGGAGGAAACAATGGCTTGAAGGGCGTCGGCACGACACTCTTCAAGCGGCGAAGGAGACGCGCCGTCCTTTTCAAAACAGGGAATCCCCGTTGATCAAAGACAAATCCTGAACGGCTATGGTTAAGGAAGTACTTTCGGGGCTGACTTCAGAAAAGCTGGCGACGCATCAGCTGCTAGAATTCAAACGGGTCCGGAGCCGGCTCTTGCCGCAGCGTGCCCTCGGCGGCGCGTTTGCGGTGGTGGGCGAGTGAGCATTGCGGCGAGCATAATATGCCGCGATCCGACCAGTAGGCGGCCCCGTGGTCCAGTCTGCCGCCATGGTAGCAGAACCCCTCCGCTCGATAGGGCAGGCCGCATTCGATGCAGCGATAGGCGTCGGGTCTGGCAAGCATGGGCTGTTCCGGTTGGCTGGTTCTGATCCGTCGCCGGTCGACTTGATCCGGCATGGATTGAACTTAATACGCGCCGCCGCGATTGCAAAATCCGCGTGACAAAATTTGACGTTTACGTAAAAAGAAGATGGGAGAGCGCTGATACGGCGGGTGGTTTTGCAGCGGCGCTGGCTCTAGGGTCGGCAGGACCGATGCATCGGAAGGAGTAAGCGGCATGTATAGGGCACCGGTCGAGGATATCGCCTTCACGCTCAAGCACGTCGCCGGCATGAAATCGGCGCTCGATGCCGGCAGGTTCGGCGATCTCGGCGATGACCTGGTCGATGCCGTTCTTGGCGAGGCCGGCCGCTTCGCCACTGAAGAGGTCGCACCGCTCTACACGATCGGCGATCGGCAAGGGGCCGTGCTGAAGGACGCTGCCGTCACCACACCACCCGGCTGGAAGGAACTCTATCGCCGCTGGATCGATGGCGGCTGGAACGCGCTCTCCGGGCCTGAGGAATATGGCGGCCAGGCGCTGCCGACCATGCTTGGCGTTGCCGCGCTCGAAATGTGGAACTCCGCCGCCATGGCCTTCGGCATCGGCCCGACGCTGACCATGGGCGCTGTCGAAGCGCTCGACAAACACGCCTCCACAGACCTCAAGGCAAAGTATCTCGGAAAGCTCGTCTCCGGCGAGTGGATGGGCACGATGAACCTGACCGAGCCGCAAGCCGGTTCGGACCTCGCCGCCTTGCGCGCCCGCGCGGAGCCGGTGGGTGACGGCAGCTACCGCATCTTCGGCCAGAAAATCTTCATCACCTATGGCGAGCACGATTTCACCGACAACATCATCCATCTGGTGCTGGCGCGGCTACCGGATGCGCCGGCCGGCACGCGCGGCATATCGCTGTTCCTGGTGCCGAAAATCCTGGTCGGCGACGATGGCGCGCTCGGCGCGCGCAACGATGTCTTCTGTTCCGGACTTGAGCACAAGCTCGGCATCCACGCCTCGCCGACCTGCACCATGATCTATGGCGATGGTTTCCAGGGCGCCAAGCCCGGCGCTATCGGCTGGCTGATCGGCGAGGAGAACAAGGGCCTCGCCTGCATGTTCACGATGATGAACAATGCGCGGCTTTGTGTCGGCATGCAGGGGGTAGCGGTCGCGGAAGCCGCAACGCAGAAGGCGATCGCCTATGCCAATGAACGCCGGCAGGGCAAGGCCGCGAGCTACACTGGCACGGGTATGGCGCCGATCGTCCATCACCCCGATGTCCAGCGTAACCTGCTGACCATGAAGGCGCTGACCCAAACCGCGCGCGCCATCAGCTATTCCTGTGCCCACGCCATCGACATGGCCGGTGTCTCCGCCGGTGACGAGGCGGCCCACTGGCGCGACCGCGCCAATCTGCTGACGCCGCTGGCAAAGGCGTTCTCGACCGATATCGGCGTCGAGGTTGCCTCACTCGGCCTCCAGGTTCATGGCGGCATGGGCTTCATCGAGGAGACGGGAGCGGCCGCCTTCTATCGTGATTCGCGCATCGCCCCGATCTACGAGGGCACCAACGGCATTCAGGCGATCGATCTGGTGATGCGCAAGCTGCCGCTCGGCGGCGGCGACCATGTGCATGGTTATATCGCCGAACTGGCTGATATGGCCGCAGCGGTGCGGACCTCGAACCTGCAGGGTTTCGGCCGCACCGCCGACGCTCTCGACGCGGCACTTGGCGATCTCAGCGAAGCGACCCGCTTCCTGCAGAAACTG
>NZ_RZRR01000332.1:0-5470 GCF_003998555.1 Mesorhizobium sp. M7A.F.Ca.CA.002.09.1.1
GGCCATGCTTTATCCTTTGATCCCGGCATATAGGCTTTCGCACCGGAATCGGCAAATGAACGGGCCGATGCGCCTGCGCCATCCCTGCAGAGAGGAATAAATTCCCCATGACTCTGCTTGACTCTTGGGATGCGCTCTGGAATCTATAGGAACATAACAGGAACAATTGTGAGTGGAAGCTGACCGTCATGGCGATGACCGCCGTGGCGCGGGAGACTGTTTTTGCCCTGCGCCGCCAGATCGCGAAAATCGAGGGAACGCTGCCCGAGCGCTTGGCTGCGCCGGCAGCCGCACCCTTTGATGCTGACGTCAACACTGATCTCACAATCGTCCGGCGTGGCATTGCCGCGGCGTTGCCGGATGCGTTCCTGCCTATCGGCGTCGGGCGCCTCGATGCCGCCCTGAGCGGCGGGCTGCCGAAGGCCGCCCTGAGCGAAATCCATGGGCTTGAAACCCGCGATGCCGGGGCCGTCGCCGGCTTCGCTTTGTCGCTCACCAGCCTGATCCTCAAGCAAACGCCGGGGCTGCCGGTGCTGTGGATCGGCACATCGGAGATTTTTCGCGAGGCCGGCTTTCCCTATGCCAGGGGGCTTCACGCCTCGTTCGGCATCGAGCCGGAGCAATTGCTGTTTTCCGAGGCGCCAAGGCTCGTCGATGCGCTGTGGGTCGCCGAGGAGGCGGCCCGGATGACGGCGCTCGCCGCCGTCATCCTGGAAATCCGCGGCAATCCGCAGCGGCTTGACCTGACCGCGACACGCCGGCTGCATGCAAGGGCGCAAGCGGCCGGCCGGCCGGTGTTCCTGCTGCGGCAGGCGGCTGGGCCCGAACCGACGGCGGCACCCGGCCGCCTCATCGTCGCCTCGGCGCCGGCGGTGCCGCGCGACACCATCGCCGGGCCGCTGGCCGGCTCGATCGGCCGCCCGGCCTTCACCCTCACCATCGGCAAGAGCCGCACGGCCCTGCCTGGACAATTCACACTGGAGTGGAACCCCGATGAACGCGCATTCGACGAAAGAGCGGGCGAGGCAAGAGACCGGGCAAAGAATCCTGTCCCTGTGGTTTCCCTATCTGGCGGCGGAAAGGATCCTGCGCCAGCGTCTGGGGCGGTCCTGGCGTTCCCGGTCGTCGGATCACCCATCTCACCCGCCGCTCGTGATCAGCCATCGCGACCGCAACGCACAGCGCATCTCGGCCCTCGACGAGCGGGCTGAGGCGCTGCACCTGAAGCGCGACATGGGCATCGCCGATGCGCGCGCCATGCATCCGTCGATCGACGTCGTCGAGGCCGATCCGGAAGCCGATCGCCGCCTGCTCGAAGGCCTCGCCGACTGGTGCGACCGCTACACCCCGCTGGTGGCGCTGGACGGGGCAGACGGCCTGTTTCTCGACGTCACCGGCTGCACCCATCTGTTCGGCGGCGAGCGCGCCATGCTGGACGACATCCTGTCGCGCTTCTTCCATCAGGGTTTCGATGTCCGCGCCGGGCTTGCCGCGACGCCGGGTGCGGCCTGGGCGGCGGCACGCTTTTGCGGCGACCGCATCGTTGTGTCAGGCGAGGAGGAGGCGCTGCTGGCGCCCCTGCCGCTGGCCGCGCTGCGCATAGAACCTTCGACCCGCACCAGCCTGGAAAGTGTGGGCCTGCGCACGGCGGGCGCCGTCATGGCGGCACCGCGCGCGCCGCTCGCCCGCCGCTTCGGCGCCCTGCTGCTCCTGCGCCTCGACCAGGCGCTTGGCCGGCTCGACGAGGCGGTGTCGCCGCGCCTGCCCGTCGCGCCGCTTTCGGTCGAACGCCACCTCGCCGAACCCGTCACCCTGACCGAGGACATCGAACGGCTGGTGGGCATGCTGGCGGCGACCTTGAAGACCGACCTCGAGCGCCGCGGCGAGGGCGCCCGGACGCTGGCGCTGCTGCTCTTTCGCGTCGACGGCGCCGTCAGCCGCATCGCGCTCGGTACCTCGCGGCCGATGCGCGAACCCATGCTGATCCAGAAACTGTTCCATGAAAGGCTGGCCGCGCTCGAACAGGATATCGATGCCGGCTATGGTTTCGATCTGGTGCGGCTCTCGGTGTTGGCATCAGCCACCTTCGACATGCAGCAGGCCGATCTTGCCGGCGAGGTGACCGACGACGGCGCCGATATCGCGCTGTTCGCCGACCGCATCCGCGCCCGGCTCGGCGATGGCGCGGTTCTCCGGGCAGTCGCGGTCGAAAGCCATCTGCCGGAGCGTGCCGTCGCCACCATCCCCTTCACCGACGCGCCGTGCCGGACCACGCCGCCGAAGAAGCCGGACAGGCTGCAGGCACCAAAAACCATATTTCCGCCGGAACGACCGATCCGGCTGTTCCGCTCGCCCGAACCCATCGATGTGCCGGCCACCGAAATGCCGGAAGGACCGCCGCTGAACTTCCGCTGGCGGCGCGCGCTCTACCGGGTCAAGCGCGCCGAAGGGCCGGAACGCATCGCCGCCGAATGGTGGCGGGAAGCGCCAAGCGACGAGGCGGCATCGACGCGCGACTATTTCCGCATCGAGGATGCCGACGGCCGCCGCTACTGGCTCTACCGGCAAGGCCTCTACGGCGGCGCCTCGCAAGTCCCGCCGCGCTGGTTCCTGCATGGAGTCTTCGCATGAACGCGCTGACCGTCATTCCCTATGCCGAGTTCGGCATCCAGTCGAATTTCTCCTTCCTGCGCGGCGCCTCCAAGCCGGAGGAGCTGGTGGTCGCGGCCAAGCTCCTGGGCTTCTCGGCGATCGGACTTGCCGATCGCAACACGGTGGCCGGCGTGGTGCGCGCCTGGCAGCAGGCCAAGGTCGAAAAACTCTCCTATCACCCCGGCTGCCGGCTGGTTTTTGACGACGGCACGCCGGACATCCTCGCCTATCCCCAGGACCGCAAGGGCTGGGGGCACCTCTGCCGCATGCTGACGCAAGCCAATCTGCGCGACGAGAACGAAAAAGGCGCCACCCTTCTCCAGCGCGGCGACCTGCTCGAATGGGGTGACCTGATGTCGCTGGCGGTCCTGCCCGGTCTGTCGACGGGGGCGCAAGACAGTCTTGCCTTGCTTGGTGAGCTCAAGGGCCGTTTCGGCAGGAACCTGCGGCTTGGCGTTTCGCCCGACTACGCCGGCAATGACCGTTTCCGCATCGAGCAGGCGGCAGCACTTGCCGAGAGCGCCGGCATTCCGCTGATGGCGACCAACGACGTTCTTTATCACACCGCCGAACGGCGCCCGTTGCAGGACGTGCTGACCGCGATCCGCCTCAACACGCCCGTTGCCGAGGTCGGGCTACAACTGGCCGCCAATGCCGAGCGCCATCTGAAGCCGCCGATGGAGATGGGCCGCCTGTTCCGCCGGCACCCGCAGGCGCTGGCCGAGACGCTGCGATTTGCGCAAGAGCTGACTTTTTCGCTCGGCGACCTCCAGTACAACTACCCCGACGAGCCGACGGAATCGGGTCTTGGTCCACAGGCTGAGCTGGCGCGACTGGCGCGGGAGGGAGCGGCGAACCGCTATCCGGCTGGTGTGCCGGATTCCGTGACCAAGCGCATCGAGGAAGAGCTCGCTTTGATCGAACGCCTCAACTATGCCCGCTATTTCCTGACTGTCTACGACATCGTCAAGTTCGCGCGCAGCAAGGATATTCTCTGCCAGGGACGTGGATCAGCCGCCAATTCGGTCGTCTGCTTCTGCATCGGCATCACCGAAGTGGGGCCGGAAAAAATCGATTCGCTCTTCGAGCGCTTCATTTCCGAGGAGAGAAACGAGCCGCCGGATATCGACGTCGATTTCGAGCACGAAAAGCGCGAAACTGTAATCCAGTACATCTACGAGAAATACAGCGGCAAGCGCACGGCACTTGCCGCCGCCGTCATCAGCTATCGCGGCCGTTCGGCGCTGCGCGAAGTGTCGAAGGCGATGGGCCTGTCCGAGGATGTCAGGGCATCGCTTTCCGGCTCGATCTGGGGTTGGTCGACATCGGAGCTTGGCGAGAAGGAAGCCCGCGCCGGCGGCCTCGACCGCACCGACCCGGTGTCGGGGCACGTGATGGAGCGTGCCAATGAGATCATGGGCTTCCCCCGCCATCTCTCCCAGCATGTCGGCGGCTTCGTCATCACCAGGGACCGGCTCGACGAGATTGTGCCTATCGTCAAGACGGCGATGGACGAGCGCAAGATGGTCGAATGGGACAAGGACGATCTCGACGCGGTGAAGATCTTGAAAGTCGACGTGCTGGCGCTCGGCATGCTGACCTGCCTGCAACGCGCCTTCACCTTGCTCACGGATCACTATCCTAATGCGCGGGATGATTATGGGCAGCCCTATGTGTTGGCCACCCTGCCGCCGGAGGACAGGCAGGTCTACAAGATGATCTGTCGCGCCGACACGCTCGGCGTCTTCCAGATCGAATCGCGGGCCCAGATGTCGATGCTGCCGCGCCTCCAGCCGAAAACCTTTTATGATCTCGTCATCGAGGTGGCGATCGTTCGGCCGGGCCCGATCCAGGGCGACATGGTCCATCCCTATCTGCGCCGCCGGCAAGGCAAGGAACAGGCCGAGTATCAAAAGCCGGAGCTGGAAGCGATCCTCAAGAAAACGCTTGGCGTACCGCTGTTCCAGGAACAGGCGATGAATATCGCCATCGTCGCCGGCGGTTTCAAACCGGGCGAAGCCGATGAACTGCGCCGCGCCATGGCCACCTTCAAGCGCACCGGCACCATCGGCAATTACCGCGACCGTATGATCAATGGCATGGTCGGCAAGGGCTACACGAAGGACTTCGCCGAGCGCTGCTTCAAGCAGATCGAGGGCTTTGGCGAATACGGCTTTCCTGAAAGCCATGCTGCTTCCTTCGCCCTGCTCGTCTATGCCTCCTGCTGGTTCAAGACCTTCTATCCCGACGTGTTCTGCGCCGCGATCCTGAATTCGCAGCCGATGGGGTTTTACCAGCCGGCCCAACTCGTGCGCGACGCAAGCGACCATGGCGTCGACATCCGCGACGTCGACGTCAATTTTTCGGTGTGGGATTGTACGTTGGAAAAGGCGCCATTCGATCCGGCCCGCATCCTGCCACGCCATGCCGAAATGCGCGGCGTCATCGAGACAAATCATGCGCTGCGGCTCGGCTTCAGGCAGATCAAGGGCCTGTCGAAGGAGCGCATGGAGGCTTTCGTCGAGCGGCGCGGCTCAGGCTATGTATCCGTCAGGGATGTCTGGCTGCGCTCCGGCCTCGATGTCGGCGAGATCGAAAAACTGGCGCAGGCCGATGCCTTTCGCTCGCTCGGTCTTGACCGTCGCGAAGCCCTGTGGGCGGTGCGCGCGCTCGACGGCAAGAGCGCCGCCGAAAGACTGCCGCTGTTCGACCAGCCGGCGCTTCGCCTGCGCGAGCTGGAACCGGAGACGAGGCTGCCGAAAATGCCGCTCGGCGAGCATGTCATCCACGATTACCGCGCGCTCGGCCTGTCGCTGAA
>NZ_RZRR01000333.1:0-5468 GCF_003998555.1 Mesorhizobium sp. M7A.F.Ca.CA.002.09.1.1
GGACAATGAGGCGCAAAGTGCCGCCCTTGCCGAAAAAAAGCTGGCGGGCCGCACAGATCCTTCACGTCTCGACCGCATCTCGGCAATGATTGTCGCCACCGCCACGCACCAGGTGCCGCCGTTCGACGGCGCGACGGCCACACGGGACGCAAGTCTTTTCCTGGATATGGACCTGTCGATCCTGGGTGCCGCGCCGGACGCCTTCGACGCCTATGAGCGCGCCGTGCGGCGCGAGTACCACTGGGTGGAGGAGCTGATGTGGCGAGCCGGACGCAGTGCGGTCTTGAAGAGTTTCCTCGCCCGCCCGCATATCTTCCACACGCAAGAGTTTCGCCAGCGCTTCGAACCGCAGGCCCGGGAAAACATTGCGCGATCGCTGGCGGCCCTTGCAAACGGCTAAGGACAATCAGGATAGGCGCCTATCACGATGCCAAGCAGCCTCGTCCCCGACTACGGCACTGCTTCTCGCTGCCCGGGCCCTCCGCTCAGAGCGGATTTTCGGCATAGAACTCCAGCACGCGCTGCTTGAAGGTCTTGTCCCCGACGGCAAGCATATGATCGCGGCCCTCGATGTGGAAGGCCCTGGCGTTCGGCATCAACGCTGCAAGCTCATCGGGCGAGCCGCCTATGTCGTCGGTGGTGCCGACTGCGACCAGCGTCGGCTGGGCGATGCGGGCAACATCCTGCTCGCTCAGCAATTCGCGCGATTTGGCGATGCAAGCCGCCAAGGCACGGCGATCGCTGCGGGTCTGGTCGGCGAAGGCGCGAAACGACCGGCCGCGCGGATGGCTGGTCGCGGCCGGATCTTCGGCAAGCAGCGCGTCGGCAATCGGATCCCAATCGCCGACACCGTCGATCATGCCGATGCCGAGGCCGCCGAAGACCAGCGTCACCACCTTGTCCGGATCGGACAGCGCCATGAACGCCGCGATGCGCGCGCCCATGGAATAACCCATGACGTGGGCGCGCTCGATGCCGAGATGGTCGAGCAAGGCAGTGGCATCGGAGGCCATCTTGACCGGCGTATAGTCGGCCTCATCATAGCTCTTGGACGACGCGCCGTGGCCGCGATTGTCAAAGGTGATGGCGCGGTAACCGGCATCGTTCAGCGTCTTGAACCAGCCGGGCGACACCCAGTTGACATAGTGGCTCGAAGCGAAGCCGTGGATCATCAGCACCGGATCGCCCTCGCCCGATTCCGGCTGGCGCTCGAGGAAAGCAAGATCGAAGCCGTCATGGGTGAAAAACTGCATCAGCGACCCCGCTTGCGCACTCAACCGCCACCGCCATTGGGTGCATCGCCATTGTCGGCGGGCGGCATGCCGGGGCCGGACACCGTGCCCACCGCCGGATGGCGCAAAAGGTCGCCATACTCGATGCCGTTCCTGGCGGCAGTGCCGGCCTTGAGCTCAAGCACGAAGCGCACCGGTACACCAGGCGAAATGACGGCGTCTGATTGCGGCTCGCCGTGCTTGACCGCCCGGATCTTGCCGTCCTGGCCGACAAAAATCAGATCAAGCGGCATCGGGGTGTTGTGCATCCAGAAGCCAACCTGCTGCTGGACCTCGAAGACAAACAGCATGCCGTGGTTGTCCGCCATGTCCTGGCGATACATCAAGCCAGCCTCGCGCTCCGCGGCGGTGTCGGCGACTTCGATGGAGAAAGAGCGATCACCGCCTTTCGTCACCACGACCAATGGCGCCGGATCGGCCGGAAGGATCATTGCCCGGCTGTCCGCCGAGGTTGGCTTTTCGGAATAGAAGTAACCACCGGCGGCGGCGACGAAGGCAATCGCGCACATCGCGCCCGCGGTCAGCCAGTTCCTGTAAGCCATTCGAGATCCTCGGCCGGAAACGCCCTAGTGCGAGACCGGCAAGGTCCCCATATCGGGGTGAATTTCGGCGGCCATAAGGCCTTTGTCGCCGCGCCCGAAACGAACCAGCACGACCTGTCCGGGCCGAAGCTCGGTGATACCGTAACGGCGCAAGGTCTCCATATGGACAAAGATGTCCTCGGTACCCTCGCCGCGGGTGAGAAAACCAAACCCCTTGGTGCGGTTGAACCATTTTACCAAGGCGCGTTCGAGACCGCTCTCCGGCGTCACCGCGACATGGGTGCGCTGCTCCTGCATCTCGGCCGGGTGGACCGCGGTGGTGACATCCATGGAGAGCACACGGAAGGCCTGCAATCCGCGCTCGCCATGCTTGACGAGGCAGACCACGCGTGCGCCTTCCAGCGCCGTCTGAAAGCCGTCTCTTCGAAGACATGTCACATGAAGGAGGATGTCGCCCGAGATGCCGTCATCCGGGAGGATGAAACCATAACCCTTGGCCACATCGAACCACTTGATGGCGCCGGCTACTTCGAGCAGATCAGAAGCGTCGCCGCCTTCGTCACGCTGCAAGGCGTCGCCAAGGGTTCCGTCCCGCCCCATGAAAGAGGCCTTTTCCCCCATAAGAATGCCCCCTCTTTTCAAGAACACCGCAACTGATTCTTGCCAACAGATTAACACTGCGGCTTCCGGTGTGTGCAAGACCTGCCGTGCCTTTTTTCACGGTTCATTGGGGCAATACCGGATTTGTTCTTTGCCGGCATTGCGCACCGCCGCACGATTGCCCTTTGACAGGGCCGACCCTATGTTGCGCCGCAACGCAATTTATCGAGGAAATCACATGCGCTATCTGCACACTATGATCCGCGTCGCCGACGTCGATGCCTCGCTCGACTTCTACTGCAATAAGCTCGGCCTCAAGGAAGTGCGCCGCTACGAAAACGAGCAGGGCCGCTTCACGCTGATCTTCCTCGCCGCACCGGAAGACGAGGAGAGCGGCATCAATGAAAAGGCACCGCTGGTCGAACTGACCTACAATTGGGATCCCGAAGACTACAAGGGCGGGCGCAATTTCGGCCACCTCGCTTATGAGGTCGACGACATCTACGCCACCTGCCAGCATCTGATGGACAATGGCGTCATCATCAACCGGCCGCCGCGCGACGGCAACATGGCTTTCGTCAAGTCGCCGGACGGCATCTCGATCGAGCTTTTGCAGAAAGGCCCGGCCAAGGCCAAGGCCGAGCCTTGGGCTTCGATGGCGAACACCGGAAGCTGGTAGCCGATCACGCTGTCTTGAGCGGACAATGCCAGGCTGACGGCCCCGCTACCGTTTGGTTTTTCAGGGGCGGCGCCTATCTGTCTGGCTGAGGCGCCAGGCTTGGCCGGCGCCCAGCCATGCAAAAGGGCGCTTGCCCAGGAGAATTCATGCCGACCAGCCATGCCGACGTCGCCACCGAACATGCCAGCCGCTACCTGCAGCAGTTGTGCAAGCACTGGGCACACAAATTCCCGGTCGAGTTCGATCCCACCCATGGCACCATCGATCTCTCAATGGGCCGTACCGTCATGGCTGCCGATGCCGCAGCGCTGCATGTCACGGTGTCGACTGACGAAGCAGGATCGATCGAGCGCCTGGAAAGCGTTGTCGCCGATCACATCAAGCGCTTTGCTTTCCGCGAAGAACTGACCTTCGACTGGAAACCAACTTCCGCCTAGCCAGCCAACTACTTCTCACCGGCGTGTGCGGCCATCTCCAGCAGCGCCTGCACCGAGCGCCAATTGCGCGCGGTACCCGGCACTTTCAGCGTGCGCGGGATCAGCCCGGCAAACACCGATTTGCCCAGCCCATTCGGTGCGCTGAGGTAGAGCACATCGCCCTTGATCTCGAAGCGTTCGGGGCCGGTGCACTTTTCGGTCAGCCGCGCCACCTCATCGGCGGTCGGCTCGCGTTCCAGCACATAGGCGTGCAGCTTCGTGTGGTCCGCGGCAATTTCCGGATAGGGATTTTCGCGCACCAGCTTCTCGAACCAGGAGAGATCGCGCACCATGATGCGCGAATGGAACCCCCATTTCGTCTCGAAGGCTGCTTCGAGCAGGTTCGCCAGTGCCGCCGCGTCGCCTTTCTTCGCCCGGAACACGGCATTGCCGCTCTGCACGTAGGTGGCGACGTCGGAAAAGCCGAGGCCCTCGAAGAACGACCGCAGCTCCGCCATCTTGACGATGCGGTTGCCGCCGACATTGATGCCGGAAAACAGCGCGACGAAGATTTTTCCCGGATCAACCATTCGATCGCTCATATGATGAACCCGGCCAGTGTCTCGTTGTCGGTGATGTCCTGATACTGAACGCCCTCGGCCTCGAACTTCGCCTTGAGCAGATCGAAATTGCGACGGTCCCTGGTTTCGATGCCGATCAGCACCGAACCAAAATTGCGCGCCGATTTCTTCAGATATTCGAAACGGGCGATGTCGTCGTCGGGTCCGAGCAGTTCGAGGAAATCGCGCAGCGCGCCCGGCCGCTGCGGAAAACGGATGATGAAGTATTTCTTCAGACCCTCGAAGCGCAACGCCCGTTCCTTGACGTCCGGCAGCCGCTCGAAATCGAAATTGCCGCCCGAAACCACGGCAACGATCGTCTTGCCCCTGATCTCCTTCTTGGAGAAATCCTTGAGCGCATCGATCGCCAGCGCGCCGGCCGGCTCCAGCACGACGCCTTCGACGTTGAGCATCTCGATCATGGTGGCGCAGAGCCTGTTTTCCGGGATCAGCCGCACCGTGTCGGCCGGAAAATCCTTGAGATGACGCAACGGCTCGCGGCCGATCTCGGCCACCGCGGCGCCATCGACGAAATTGTCGACCTTGGCGAGCTTGAGCCGTTTCCCCGCTGCGAGGCTCTCGCGCAGGCTCGGCGCGCCTGCCGGTTCGCAGAAGACGAAGTGTGCTTCCCTGCCCTGATCGGCGAAATAGTGGGTGACGCCCGCGGCAAGTCCGCCACCGCCGACCGGCAGCATGACGATATCGGGCATGCGGGCGCCCGGCATCTGGTCCGCGATCTCGTAGGCGACGGTTGCCTGGCCCTCGATGATGTCCTTGTGATCGAAAGGCGGCACCATATGGGCGCCGGAACTGTCGGTGAATTCCAGGGCAGCGCGATAGCAATCGTCGAAGAAATCGCCGACCAGTCTGATCTCGATGAAATCGCCGCCGAACAGCCTGGTCTTGTCGATCTTCTGCTGCGGCGTCGTCACCGGCATGAACACGACGCCTCGCCTGCCGAAATGGCGGCAGACGAAAGCAAAGCCCTGCGCGTGGTTGCCGGCGGACGCGCAGACGAACAGTTCGGCCTCGTTGCCGGCCGCCAGTGTCTTGCGGAAGAAATTGAAGGCGCCGCGGATCTTGTAGGAGCGGACCGGCGACAGATCCTCGCGCTTCAACAGCACCCGCGCACCGGTCTTTTTCGACAGATAGTCGTTTTCCTGTAGCGGCGTTTCAGGGAAGATCTGGCGGATCGCGGCGGCAGCGGCAGCAACGCGGGAAGAGAAACTGTTCATCGGAAACCACCCCTGGGGAAAATCACCTTGCGTTGCATGCTGTCCGCGGATCTCTATCATTAATCGGGTCGCGAACGTTCGGTT
>NZ_RZRR01000334.1:0-5468 GCF_003998555.1 Mesorhizobium sp. M7A.F.Ca.CA.002.09.1.1
GGAGAAAAAAGAACCGCCAATCTCCCGCAGTTGTTGGTACAGGACGCTCTCGGCAGCCTCCGCTACGTCAGGCGCCAGCGGACCCTGACGGTTGAGGATGATATGCAGGTTTCCATCGGCCAGGTGACCGAAGACATAGGGCGCCAGACCCGGTTCGATCGCTGCGAGCCGGGGCAGGATTCTGTCGAGATAGGCCGGAATTTCCGACAGAGGCACCGACACGTCGAAGGAAGGCGCTTGGGGATGGGCGCGATAGAGCACGCCGGTGTCCTCGCGCAACCGCCACAGGTCTTCCTCTTGCCGCCGCGAGCCGGCAATGATGCCGGTGGCTTCAGGATAGCGCTCCATCACTTCCGAATAGATCCGCTCGAAATCTTCGCGCAGCGCCTCTTCGCGCGCGCCGCCAAGCGACAGCAGCAGGAACAGCGGCTGGTCGAGCGGCACGCTCGGTTCGGACCATTCATGCGCGGCTGCGGCCAGGCTGAAATACGAGGTCCACATCGCCTCCGCCGCGCGCAAATGTCCCGCATCCGATTCAAGCGCCAGACGAATGACTTGCAGCGCCGCTTCGACAGACGGCAGCCCGAAAAGCGCGGTGGCGGTGGCTCGGGGCGAAGGGTCGAGCTTGACGACCACGCGGGTCACGATGCCAAGCGTGCCCTCCGCACCGATGAAGAGATGCTTCAGATCGTAGCCGGCGGAATTCTTCACCACCCGCGTCAGATCGGAATAGACCGATCCATCGGCCAGCACGGCCTCCAGGCCAAGGACGCGGTGGCGCATGACCCCGTTGCGAAAGGCCATCACGCCACCCGCATTCGTGGAAACCATGCCGCCGATCGTCGCCGAACCGCGCGCGGCAAGATCGATACCGGGCTCCAGGCGGTGCTCAAATGCGGCAGACTGCAAAGCTTCGAGCGTAACACCGGCACCGACGATCGCCACGCGCTCGACGGGATCGAGCCGCTCGATCCGGTTCATGCGTGCCAGGGAAAGAACGATCTCGCCCGGCCGCGAGACACTTCCGCCGACCAGGCCGGTCCGCCCGCCCTGCGGCACGATCGGAATCTCATTTTGACTGCAGATGCGCACCACCGCGGCGACCTCGCCGGTCGATGAAGGCGCAACGACGATGCCGGCGGCGCAATCCGTCCCGTTCGAACCAAGGTCGATCGCCCCGGCATCATCACCGATCCGCACATTCGAGGCGCCAACGACATGGCGGATCGCGTCGACAACCGACAACGGCACCGCTTGCTCGATCCAGTTCGTTTGCCTGGGAGACGCGTGGCCGCTCATCGCCCAGCCAATCCCTGAAGCGCCGTGATCAGCCGGTCGTTGTCGGCCGGCAAGCCGATGGTGGCGCGCAGATAGTGCTCGTAGCCGGCTTCGCGCCACGCCTTGACGATGATCCCCTGCTTCAGGAGACCGGCGGCAACGCTGGAGCTGTCGCCCTTGCAGTCGAAGAACAGGAAGTTTGTCTGCGACTGGGCAACCCGGAAACCAAGGCCCGTAAGTGCGGCGGCGGTGCGCACGCGCTCGGCTCTGACGCAGCCCGCCGACGCCTTCATCCAGCTTTCGTCGGCCAGTGCCGCAATAGCGGCGACCTGTGCTGCCGCATTGACGTTGAACGGCGTCTTGGCGGCCGCGATCACTCTTGCCAGTTCGAAGCCCGAACAAACGGCATAGCCAACGCGCAGCCCCGCCAGGCCATAAGCCTTCGAAAATGTGCGCAGCACGACATGGTCGATGCTGCTGTTGCGCAGGACCTCGATGCCGTCGGGCGCGCCGGGATCGGCGAATTCGAAATAGGCCTCGTCCAGGACAAGAAGCGTGCCGGGTCGCACGGCGCCGATCAGCCGTCGCAGGCCAGCGTGGTCGAGACCCGGCCCGACCGGATTCCACGGCGAGGATATGAAAACGATCCGTGGCCCAACGGCGATCGCCGCTTCGAGCGCGGCAAGATCGAACCCCATCTCGGGTTTCATCGCAATCTTGACGACATCGGCACCGGCAGCCAGCGGCTCTATCTCATGCAGCCCGAAGCTCGGCACCGTGGTGACGACCGAGGCGCCCGGCACCAGGACGGCGCGCGAGATGGCGGCGATCATCTCCTCGGAACCATTGCCGGCAACGATCATGCCAGGATCGATCGCCAGTTTTTCGCCAAGCGCCGCCCGCAGCGCCGTGCAGGCCGGATCGGCATAGCGCCATGGCTCGAAGGATGAGGAGGCCAATGCGGCCATGACGGCGGGAGAACACCCATCCGGGTTCTCGTTGCTGGCCAGCCGGGCGACATCGTTGCGGCCACTCAGCGCCCGCGCCATCGCGATGTTCATGCCGGCATTGTAGGGCGGCAAGGCGGCGATATGCGGATTGAGCGGCAGGCTCGACGCTGGTTTGACCGACTGTTCCAAATCCCGACTTCCGTTTCCCCGCGCCCACGCGCGGCAATCTTGTCAAATATCGAGGACGACTGATCCGCGCGGCTTGGAGCAGCACAACAGCACTTCGCTGCTTCCAAGCTCGTCCAGCGGTTCCTCGAAATAGGCGATGTCGCCCGAGATCAGCCGCGACTTGCATGTGCCGCAGATGCCGGCCCGGCAGCTGAATTCCGGCAACAGACCTTGGTTCTCGGCGAAGTCGAGCAACGATACGGCCGAGCCATCCCAGACGGCCGTCAGGCCCGACTTCCGAAATTCCACGGTTGTCGCTTCCCCGGCCGGCTCGATCCTTGCCGGCTGCGCTGGAACCGCGGGAACTCGCACTGCATCGGGCTCAAGCACCGTCGCCGGGCCGAAGAATTCGTAGGCAATGCGATACCTTGGCGCGCCAAGCTCGCGCAGCATGACGTAGATCGCCTGCATGAACGGCGGCGGGCCACAGAGGTAGAAATCATAGTCATCGATCGGCAGCAAACGCTGCAGCACGTCCCGCGAAATCATGCCTTCGCTATGAAAGCGCTGCTCGGCCTTGTCGCGCTCGGACGGGAGCCGGTAGCAGAAGTGTGCGGTCAGGCCGGGACGGGTCGAGACCAGGTCGGTCACCTCATCGCGCAAGGCATGCACATCGCCGTTGTCGCAGGCGTGAATGAAGACGGCACGGCGGTCCGGCAACGAAGCCAACGCATGCAGCATCGACACCATCGGCGTCAGCCCGACGCCGCCGCTGAGCAGCACGACTGGACGGTTGCTGGCCTTGTCGAGCACGAAATCGCCGCGCGGCCCTTCCGCCTGAAGCACATCACCGACGTCGATACGGTCATGCAGGAAGCACGAGCTTATCCCATCGGGAAGCCCCGGCCCGGGTGCTGCCTCACGCTTCACACTGATCCGATAGGAAGCGCTGTCTGGGGAACAGGAGATACTGTAGTTGCGCAGCACATATCCCCTTTCGCCGGCGGCCTCCCGCGCTACCGGAATCCGGAACACCAGGAACTGGCCCGGCTGGAAGTCGCGCCAGTCCTGTGGATCGACCGGCTCGAGATGGAATGAAGTGATGAGGGCGCTTTCGCGCACCTTCGCGACCAATTTCAGGTCGCGAAATCCGCTTCTTGCGATGGTGTCGCGAGCGGTGAATGCATTCATTCGGCAGCTGCCAATTGCTGGCTCTCGCTGGCGATCAGCTTGGCCAGGTTCCGGCGAAAGCGCAGCGGTCCGACATCTATCTTCAGATCGAGATTGGGCGTGCGCTTGTTTGCCATGCCCTTGTGCACGGCATTGAGCACGGTGCGGTCCTCGTCGAAGGCGCCGCGCACAGAGGTGGCGAACTGGCGGGAAACCTCCAAATCGTCGGGGGCGAAATTGCGCATCTGGAACCAGTAATATTTCGTCTGGTTCTCATCGACCGGCGTCATGAAGTTGTAGCTGTCCATGAGGAACACGTCCTCGTGCAGCGGCTTGCCCTCGCCGCCGGTGCGGGCCGGCACGAAGATCGCCTTGATGATGGCGTTGGAGGGGTAGCGCACTTCGTAGTGCTGCTTGCGGTCGCAATTGCCTGAGAATTTGAGGAAAGGCGCATAGAAGGGCGCCGGCGCGGCATCGACCACCCAGCGCCACACGGTCACGCCGTCCGCGCCTACGGTGGTTTCGAGTGGCGCATCCTCCATCGCCTGAACGCCGCCGAAGGAGGACTGGTGGACCCAAGACACATGCGAGGGGTCGAGCAGGTTGTCGGTCATGTAGAGGTAGTTGCAATCGAGCGCCATGGACTCGCCGCGATTGACGCCCCATGCCGGATCGCCCCAGTGGTCGACCGCGAAAATCAGCGCGGGGTCGGCCTTTGCCGCTTCGCCCATCCATATCCACAGCAGCCCGTAACGTTCGGCGATCGGATAGGAACGAACGCATGCCACATGCGGTATCTTTTCAGCACCGGGCACGCGCGTACAGGTTCCGGTGCTGTCGAAGGTCAGCCCGTGATAGCCGCATTCGACAGTGTCGCCCTTGATGCGGCCCATGGACAGCGGCAGCTTGCGGTGGGGACAGGCATCCTCGAGCGCCGCCACCACGCCATCGGTCCGGCGGTAGAGGACAATGTCCTCGCCAAGTATCCGGGTCGGCACCAGCCTGTCGGCGACCTCATGGTCCCATGCGGCAACGTACCAGCAGTTTCGAAGAAACATGGCGTCCTCCCGAGCTTGTGACGCCTAAACGAATATCTTGCGGGCCTGGGACGACATAGGGCTTGCATCTGTGTTCTATTTTAGAAAAACTAAATCAAGCTGACCCCAGGATTGTTGCCCAGGTGAAGAAGACGCCCCCACTGCGTGCGATACAGGCCTTCGAGGCTTTCGGCAGGCGTGGCAGTGTGACGGCGGCCGCCAACGAACTCGGCGTCTCCGTCGGCGCGGTCAGCCAGCAGATCCGCAAGGCCGAAGACGCGCTGGAGGCGCGGCTTTTGGAACGGCGCGGCAGGAGTGTCGCCCTCACCGCGCTGGGCCGCGTTTACCACGCAGCGGTTGCCGTCGGCTTCGAACACATTCGCGACGCCCAGGATCTCATCGAACAGGCCCGGTCCGCGGACACTTTGACCATCTCCTGCCTGCCGTCGTTGGCCAGCAAATGGATCGGCCCGCAGCTCCTGGATTGGCAGGTCGACCACCCCGGCGCGACCGTGCGGCTGGTGGGCGCCGAGACGGAGCCAAGGCTGGGCGCCGAACAAGTTGACTTCCGTATTTCGTACGGCACGAAATATCGTGATTTCGAGCACTACACCGAACTGTTCACCGACTGGGTGGTGCCGGCCTGCTCGCCGACGCTGCTGGCGAAACATCCGGTCGGCAAGCCCGCCGATATTCTCGATCTGCCGCTTCTCAGCATCGAATGGGCCCGCGATCACCGCTCGCCGCCGACATGGGCGGAATGGGCCGCAAGCATCGGCGCGGTGCACCGCAGAACATCCGGCGAAGTGGCCTTTTCCCTGTCGAGCGCGGCGATCGATGCGGCGGCCAACGGAAGGGGCTTTGT
>NZ_RZRR01000335.1:0-5455 GCF_003998555.1 Mesorhizobium sp. M7A.F.Ca.CA.002.09.1.1
GGCTGTGACATGGCGGCGTTCATGACGCCCGGCAGCGGCGATGAATCGCCGTCCTTCGCCGCCTTCAGCGCCAGGTGCACCAGCACGCCGAGATAGGCGATCAGCAAAAGCACATAGAGAACGAGGTAGGTCGCCAGCGTCAGCGCGACATGGCTGCCCGCCACCGGGCCGACCGCGTCTGCCGTTTTCAGCACGCCCGTCACCAGCCAGGGCTGGCGGCCGATTTCGGTGGTGTACCAGCCGGCCAGCGTCGCCAGCCAGCCCGACAGCGCCATCGGTACCATCAGCATGGCGAGCGGCTTCGGCAGGCTGTGCCGGCGCTTGAGGAAGAAGGCCGCCGACCATGAGACGAGCAGCATCGATATGCCTGTGCCGACCATCACGCGGAAACCCCAGAACACCGGAAAGACCGGCGGATGGTTGCCGGGATAATCGTTCAGTCCCGGCACGACACCGCTGGTCGAGTGCCGCAGCACCAGGCTGGCGCCGTCGGGAATGGCGATCTCGAATTTGTTTTCCTTCGCGGCCTCGTCGGGCAGGGCGAAGAGCACCAGCGGCACATTGGGGCCGGTGTTCCAGTTGGCCTCCATGGCGGCGATCTTCTGCGGCTGGTGCTCCAGCGTGTTCAGCCCATGCTGGTCCCCGGCGAAGATCTGAATCGGGATCAGGATCGCGGCCGTGAAGACGCCGGTGCGCAGCGCCTTCCACATCGATTCCGAACGGTCGCCGGTGAGATAGCGCAGCGCCGACAGGCCAGCGACCAGGAACGACACCGTCAGCCCGGACGCCAGCAGCATGTGGGTCAGCCTGTAGGGCATCGACGGGTTGAAGATGATTGCCCACCAGTCGACCGCATGCGCCACGCCGTCGCGCATCTCGAAGCCGGCCGGCGTCTGCATCCAGGAATTGAGCGCGATGATCCAGAACGCCGAGACGGTGGTGCCGCCGGCGACAAGCACCGTCGCCAGTGTGTGGATGCGGTTGGAAACGCGGCGGAAGCCGAACAGCATGATGCCGAGGAAGGCCGCTTCGAGGAAGAAGGCGGTGAGAATCTCGTAGGCCAGCAGCGGCCCGGCGATGTTGCCGACCTTTTCCATGTAGCCCGGCCAGTTGGTGCCGAACTGGAAGCTCATGGTGACGCCCGAAACCACGCCCATGGCAAAGGACAGCGCGAACACCTTCACCCAGGTGAAATAGGCGCGCATCCAGGCGGAATCGTTGGTCGCGTTGTAGCGCAGCTTGAAGAACAGCAGCACCCAACCCAGCGCAATGGTGATCGTCGGAAATAGAATGTGGAATGAAATATTCGCGCCGAACTGGATACGCGAAAGTATGAGCGGGTCCATGATGGGCTCCGGCTGCTGCAAATACTCGCGAAGAATAGGCCCGAAGCGAGTTCAGGTCAAAGCGGCGTCCTGCCGCGAGGCTGAACGCCACAGGACAATTTTGCCGGTTGCATGCCGCGCAACTCCGGGCCTGTGCGCCGCACCTGCAATGGCCGGCCGGCAACGATTGTCGAGAACTGTCAGCAGGGCATTGACTTGCGGTTGCAAGCACCGACATTCGGCCTATATCAGGGGACCTCTTCAAGCAGCCGTTTTCATCCATGCCTTCCATCCTGTCCATTTCCGGGGTCTCCAAGACCTACGCCACCGGTTTTACCGCGCTCAAGGAAGTCAATCTCGACATTCAGCGCGGCGAAATCTTCGCGCTGCTTGGGCCCAATGGCGCCGGCAAGACGACGCTGATCTCGATCGTCTGCGGCATCGTCAACCGCTCGTCGGGCACCGTCACCGTCGACGGCCACGACATCAACAAGGATTATCGCGCCGCGCGCGGTCTGATCGGGCTTGTGCCGCAGGAACTGACCATCGATGCCTTCGAGAGCGTCTGGGCGACGGTCAATTACAGCCGTGGCCTGTTCGGCAAGCCGGCCAACCACGGCTTTGTCGAGAAGGTGCTGCGCGATCTCTCACTGTGGGACAAGAAGGATGCCAAGGCGATCACCCTGTCGGGCGGCATGAAGCGCCGGCTGATGATCGCCAAGGCGCTGTCGCATGAGCCGCGCATCCTGTTCCTCGACGAGCCGACCGCCGGCGTCGACGTCGAGCTGCGCCAGGACATGTGGGCGATGGTGCGCCGGCTGCGCGAGGACGGCGTCACCATCATCCTCACCACGCACTATATCGAGGAAGCCGAAGCGATGGCCGACCGCGTCGGCGTCATCAACCGCGGCGAGATCATCCTGGTCGAGAACAAGGCCGAACTGATGCGCAAGCTCGGCCGCAAGCGGCTGGTGCTGGAACTGCGCAATCCGCTGACGGCCATTCCCGAGGCGCTCTCGCGCTATGCGCTGGAATTGTCGCCCGATGGCGGGCAGCTGACCTACACCTATGACAACCAGGCCGAGCGGCCCGGCGTCGCCTCGTTGATGCGCGATCTCGAGGCCGGCGGCATCCAGTTCCGCGATATCGACACGCAAAACTCTTCGCTCGAGGAGATCTTCGTCAATCTGGTGAGGAGGGAGCCATGAACCTTCGCGCAGTATGGGCGATCTACCGGATGGAAATGGCACGTGCTTTCCGCACCGTGCTGCAGAGCATCGTCTCGCCGGTCATCTCGACGTCGCTGTATTTCGTCGTCTTCGGCTCGGCCATCGGCTCGCGCATCACCGAGATCGACGGCATCAGCTACGGCGCCTTCATCGTGCCGGGTCTGATCATGCTGTCGCTGTTGACGCAGTCGATCTCCAACGCCTCCTTTGCCATCTATTTCCCGAAATTCGTCGGCTCGATCTACGAGCTTCTGTCGGCGCCGGTCTCCTATCTGGAGATCGTCATCGCCTATGTCGGCGGTGCCGCGACCAAGTCGATCATCCTCGGCCTGATCATCCTGGCCACCGCCTCGCTGTTCGTGCCGCTCACCATCCTGCATCCGTTCTGGATGCTCGCCTTCCTGGTGCTGACGGCGGTGACCTTCAGCCTGTTCGGCTTCATCATCGGCATCTGGGCGAAGAGTTTCGAGCAGCTGCAACTGGTTCCGCTGCTGATCATCACGCCGCTGACCTTCCTCGGTGGCAGCTTCTATTCGATCAACATGCTGCCCGAGGTCTGGCGCACGATCACGCTGTTCAACCCGGTCGTCTATCTGATCAGCGGTTTCCGCTGGAGCTTCTACGGCAAGTCCGACGTCTCGGTCGGCGTCAGCCTCGGCATGACGGTCGTCTTCCTGCTGATCTGTATAACGATCGTCGCCTGGATCTTCAGGACAGGGTATCGGTTGAGGAATTGACGGCAGAACGCCGCCAGGTCTGTTGAGATTCAGGTCAGGCCGAGTCGAAAATGGCGGATTCCGAGAACCGGAGCGGAGCGTACTTTTCGTACGTGAGCACCGGAAGCGCAGGAAGCCGCCATTTGCAGGCCGGCCTCACCTGAATATCGATACATCTAGATCGCCTTGACCAGCCGCAGCAACCCCAGCATCTCGACATACGTCCCCTTGCGGAAAGCGATGTAGACCGGCTCCTCGACACCGTGGAAGCGGCGCTTGAAGGCCGCCTGGCCCTGCAGGTTGAACCTGCGGCGATTGACCCAGGGCGAATCGTAGGCGCGCTGGAAGGCATTGCGCCAGAAATCGCTTTCGGCAAAGCCGCTTGGCCCGATATCGAGCATCGGCGACAGGCCGAGCGTGACCACCGAGATGCCCTCTTCGCGAAAACGATCGACGGCGAATTTGGTCAGGCCGACCTCGGCATGCGGCGAAGCGTCGATATGCTTGCGCTTGAAGGCCGTCGTGTAGCCGATGACCTTTCCGTTGCGGCACAGCGGGTCGAAGTCGAGCAGAGCGACCAGTCCGCCGTCGGGACCGTGCAGGACGAAACGGCGCATGTCGGTGCCGAGATGGTCGGCAAAGTTGCGGTTGAGAAAGCCCATCTCCCAGCGCTTGACGATGCGGTCGCCGCGCCAGTTTTCCGAAAGCCGGGCAATTTCATCCAGAAAAATCGTGCGCTTGTCCTCGTCGAACGAAAAGCCTTTCTTCAGCAGCCAGCGCTCGGAGTAGCGCACGGTCTCGTTGCGCTTCCCGGAAAAATCATGCTCGGGCAGGGTGAGGCGGGTGTCGATGCCGAGGCGATTGACCTTGTAGCCAAGGCCGGCCAGCACGCGTGCGGTGTCCTCGCCGACCTGCACGAACCACGGGCTGCCGGCGGTCTCGACGAAGCGCTTGATGTAATCGGCCCGACGCGCCGGAGCCGCCACCGGGTCGCCGAGCGCGAAATGGTGCTTCATCTTGGTACCGAAGGCGATGTAGCCGTCGGCGTCGCCGAAATAGGAGAGCTTGCCTTGCACGGCGGTGGAATAGGCGAGCGAGAAGTCGCCATAGCGGCGCACCAGTGCCAGGCGTTCGACATGGGTCAGCGCCTGCCGCTCGACCTCGGGCGCGGCGGCCTCAAGGATCTTGTCGAAATAGAACCGCAAGGAGGGCATGGTCGAGATTCCGCGTGCCGCCTACAGCGCCGGCCGTCCAGGACGCGCCAAGGTGCTGTAACACTTTGATTCTGCGCATGACTCGAAAATCGGAGTCGATTTCGGGCATGCGCGTGGGGATAACCGAGACCCGCCAGCCACCCCGAGCCTCGAATCAATCACATTGCCGCGACCTGATTACCGTTGATATCGCGCATATGCCATATAGAGCGCAACCGCGGCCCGGCGTACGGAGCTAATTCGCATCGCTCGAAATTTCGGCCGCGGTTTGCTGCAGGGATCCTGCGCGGGATCAAACGGTTACAGCGTCCTGCCAGCCTGGCGTCGAACGGGATTCGAGTGAATGACTGATACGACAATCAGATCGGTTGTGGATCTGCCGGCCAAGGTCGAGCCGGCAATCGTCGTCGGCGCCGGTGCTGCCGGGCTGGCCGTCGCGCACGCCTTGATGAACGCCGGCGTGCCGACGGCGATCCTGGAAAAGGAAAGCCGGTTGGCTGAGCCATGGCACCGGCGGCACCAGCAATTGCATCTCAACACCCACCGCGATCTTTCTTCGCTGCCTGGTCTCCCCTATCCACCCGGCACCCCCGCCTTTCCGCACCGGACGGTCGTCATCCGCCACATGAATGATTTCAGGGAGGAAAACCGGCTGCCGGTGCAGTTTGGCGTCGCTGTCGAAGAGATTGCCTTCAAGGGCGATCACTGGGCGGTACGGACCAGCGCTGGCCTGCGGCTGGCCCGCAATGTCGTCGTCGCCACCGGCCGCGACAGGCAGCCGTTCATTCCCGAATGGAAAGGCATGAAGGATTTCGTCGGGCGCATCATCCATTCGGCGGATTTCGGTGACGCACAGGCCTATGCGGGCCAGAAAGTGCTGGTCGTCGGCGCTGGCAATTCGGGTTTCGATGCGCTCAATCATCTGGCCGGCATAGACACGGCCGCCATCTGGCTGTCGGCCCGCATAGGCC
>NZ_RZRR01000336.1:0-5441 GCF_003998555.1 Mesorhizobium sp. M7A.F.Ca.CA.002.09.1.1
AGGCGACGACGCTTGCTGACGGCATCGCGCTCGCCGCGCAAGCCATCAACAGCGGCCGGGCCCTGCAAGTGCTCGACAGGCTGGTCGAGATTTCGAACGGGTAAAACGTGTCTGACATTCTTCGCAAGATCGAGGCCTACAAGCGCGACGAGATCGCGGCGGCAAAGGCACGTGTGCCGCTGGCCGAAATCAAGGCGCGAGCCAAGGACGCCGACGCACCGCGCGGCTTTCTTGCCGCACTCGAAGCAAAGCGCAAATCCGGCGCCTTTGCGCTGATCGCCGAGATCAAGAAGGCAAGCCCGTCCAAGGGGCTGATCCGCGCCGATTTCGATCCGCCGGCGCTGGCGCAGGCCTATGCCAAGGGTGGCGCTGCCTGTCTTTCGGTGCTGACCGACGCACCGTCCTTCCAGGGCGCGCCGGAATTTCTCACCCGGGCGCGAGCCGCCGTCGCGCTGCCGGCGCTGCGCAAGGATTTCCTGTTCGATCCCTATCAGGTCTACGAAGCCCGCGCCTGGGGCGCGGATGCCATCCTGATCATCATGGCCAGCGTCGACGACGCCCTGGCGAGCGAGCTTGAGGCAACGGCATTCGAACTCGGCATGGATGCGCTGATCGAGGTGCATGATGAGGCCGAGACGTTGCGCGCGCTAAAACTGTCGTCGCGGCTGATCGGTATCAACAACCGTAATCTGCGCACATTCGAGACCAGCCTCGACACTTCAGTGCGGCTGGCGAAGATGGTTCCGGCCGACCGCTTGCTGGTCAGCGAGAGCGGTATTTTCTCGCATGACGACTGCCTCAGGCTGCAAAAGAGCGACATCGGCACTTTTCTTGTCGGCGAGAGCCTGATGCGGCAACAGGACGTCACCACCGCGACGCGCTTGCTTCTGACAGGCAAGGCTTTGGCCGAGGCTATCTGACGATGGTATCAGGCCTGACCCATCTCGGCGCGCAGGGCGAGGCCAACATGGTCGATGTCGGCGACAAGGAAGAAACAACGCGCACGGCGATCGCCGAAGGCTTTGTCGCGATGCAGCCCGAGACGCTGAAGATGATCCTCGCCGGCAACGCCAAGAAGGGCGACGTGCTCGGCACCGCGCGCATCGCCGGCATCATGGCGGCGAAGAAGACGCATGATCTGATCCCGCTCTGCCATCCGCTGCTGCTGACCAAAGTTTCCGTCGACATCGAGCCCGACCATGCATTGCCGGGCCTGAAGGTCACCGCGCTGGCGCGCGTCACCGGCAAGACGGGCGTCGAGATGGAGGCGCTGACGGCCGCTTCGGTAGCCTGCCTGACCATCTACGACATGGCCAAAGCAGTAGACCGCGCCATGGTCATCACCGGCATCCGCCTGGTCGAAAAGACCGGCGGCAAGTCGGGTGACTACAAGGCGAGTTCCTGATGGCGCTGGTTCCTATCGCGGAGGCGCTTGAGCGCCTGCTCGATGGTGCGGCACCTCTAGCCGGCGAAAGCGTTCCTCTGTTCGAGGCGGTGGATCGTGTTCTGGCGGAACCGGTCGTGGCACTCCGTACCCAGCCACCTTTCAACGCTTCCGCCATGGATGGCTATGCCGCTCGAGCCGCCGACGTGGCGTCGGTACCATCCAGGCTGTCGGTGATCGGCATGGCGCCGGCCGGACGTGGTTTTGCCGGTAGGATCGGCAAGGCACAAGCGGTGCGCATCTTCACCGGCGCGCCGCTGCCCGAAGGCGCCGACACCATCGTCATCCAGGAGAATGTCCGCGACCTCGGCGGCGGCGAAATCGAAGTGACCGAGCCGACGGCGCAATGGCGCAATATCCGTCGCATCGGGCTCGATTTTTCAACAGGCGACATGCTGCTCGAAAGAGGCCGTTTGCTCGACCCGGCGGCACTGTCGCTGGCAGCATCGGCCAACCATCCCCAGGTCAAGGTGGTAAGACGACCGCTGGTCGCCATCATCGCCACCGGCGACGAATTGCTGCCGCCGGGCAGTAATCTCGGCCCGGACCAGATCATCTCGTCCAATGCCTATGGCGTCGCTGCCACCGCACACTCGGTCGGCGCCCGCGCGCTCGATCTCGGCATTGCCGCCGATCGCAAGGAGGCCATCGCCGAACTGGTGCAAAAAGCGGTGGCGGCCGGTGCGGATGTCATCGTGACGCTTGGTGGCGCCTCGGTCGGCGATCACGACCTGATCCACGACGTGCTGACCGGCGAAGGCATGACGCTCGGCTTCTGGAAGATTGCCATGCGCCCCGGCAAGCCGCTGATGTTCGGCCGCCTCGGCGATATCAGGTGCATCGGCCTGCCCGGCAACCCGGTGGCAAGCCTGGTCTGCTCGCAACTGTTCCTGAAGCCGCTGCTGGCGCGGCTCGGTGGCCGCAACCATCGCCAGGACATTCGCCCAGCGCGACTGGGTACCGCAATGCCGGCCAATGATTTGCGCCAGGACTATGTCCGAGCCGTGGTCAGGGAAGATGACGGCGCGCTGGTGGCGACGCCGTTCGGCATTCAGGATTCCTCGATGCTGAGAATGCTGGCCGACGCCAACGGGCTGATCGTGCGGGCGCCGTTTGCCCCTGCAGCAGCCGCGGGCGAGGCTTGCAGCGTTTTGATGCTGCGCTGAGGAATTCCAGGCAAGCCGTTCATAACAGACGAGAAAGTGATCTCGGCTCTAGCTCGAGATCAAGCTCTGTGTCAGCGGATGCGCCGGATCGGCAAGGCCGTCGACAATGTCGTAGTGATGCCGGTCGGGCTCGACCACGGTGCTGGTGGTGGCGCCAAGGCCGGTCCAGATGTTGGCAAGCAACGCATTCTGGCGCAGGAACTCGGCGCGCTCACCGCCGCCGGCCCAGCAGGTGATGCGGGCGCCATCCATCGGGCGCAGCAGGGCTGGGCTTTCAGCCAGCGCCTCCTCTTCGTCGATTGCCAGGTCCTTGTTCATGCCGGTGCGCATGAGCGGACGCAAATCGTGTAGACCTGAAATCGAAACGACATGGCGTATGCGCCGCGCCACATCCGGCGCCAGAGGCGTGGTTGTCGTCACCATCCGGGTGGCGAGATGGCCGCCGGCCGAATGTCCGGTCAGCATCAGCGGTCCGTCAACCATTGCCGCTGCCTTGCCAATCGCCGCCCCGACCTCCCGGACGATGCCTGCGATGCGTATGTCCGGGCACAGCGTGTAGGAGGGCATCGCAACGGCGAAGCCGCTGCCGACCGCGCCATTGGCGAGATGCGACCACAAGCTCTTGTCGGTCTCCAGCCAGTAACCACCATGGATAATCACCACCAGTCCTTTGGGCGCGGCCTTGGGAAGGAAAAGATCGAGCCGATTGCGCGGCCTGTCGCCGTAGGCGATGTCGAGCCGTGCCCGGCTCTCTGCCGAGAGCGCATCGCGGAATGCTGCCGCTGGCTCGGACCAGGCGGCTGGCCAACGGTCGCTGCCGGCAATGTTCGCGCCGTTGGCATAGGCATCATCCCAATCGACGATGTGACGTTCGAACATCTGCGCCCTCCCCCAAAACGGCATCGCTGTTGCGCTAGCAATGGCCAGCGCCACGCCATGCGTCAATGCTCCAGGGCAAAAACATTTTAGGCTTGAAACAAATTTCGACTGGTGCGATCCTGCCCGCACGAACAGCCGACAATGGGAGGTCTGCTGTGCTGCCCTCACCTGCAGATGTTCACCCTTTCGGCGCGCATCTCCGAGCAGGCGTGATGGGCAGCACGAAGCCTCCTCAGAGCAGGACCTTAGGATCCACCACATCCAGCCAAGGCGCATTGCGCACTGGCCAGGCAGCAGACGGGAGAGCGGCGACATGCTTGGGCCTTCAGCGCATATCGACACGTTCACGCGCGATCACCTGCCGCCGCCGGAGCAATGGCCCGATATACTGCTCGACGGCTTCGACTATCCCGAACGCCTCAACGCCGGTGTCGAACTGACCGACCGGCTGGTCGAGAAGGGCCTCGGCGACCGCACAGCCCTGATCGGCAATGGCCGCCGCCGCACCTACAAGGAACTGTCCGACTGGACGAACAGGCTCGCCCACGCGCTGGTCGAGAATTATGGCGTCGAGCCCGGCAACCGGGTGCTGATCCGCTCGGCCAACAACCCCGCCATGGTCGCCTGCTGGCTGGCTGCCACCAAGGTCGGCGCCGTGGTCGTCAACACCATGCCTATGCTGCGCGCCGGCGAACTGGCCAAGATCGTCGACAAGGCGGAAATCACCGTCGCGCTCTGCGACACCAGGCTGATGGACGAGATGACCGCCTGCGCCAAGGACAGCACCTTCCTCAAACAGGTCATAGGCTTCGACGGCACCGCCAACCATGATGCCGAGCTCGATCGTGCCGCTCTCGACAAGCCGGTGACATTCACCGCCGTCAACACCGGCCGCGACGATGTCGCGCTGCTCGGCTTCACCTCGGGCACGACAGGCGTGCCGAAGGCGACGATGCATTTCCACCGCGACCTCCTGATCATCGCCGACGCCTATGCCCGCGAAATCCTGGAGGTGACGCCGGACGACATCTTCGTCGGCTCGCCGCCGCTGGCTTTCACTTTCGGCCTTGGCGGGCTCGCTATCTTTCCCCTGCGCTTCGGTGCGGCGGCGACGCTGCTGGAGCAGGCGACGCCACCCAACATGATCCACATCATCGAGACCTACAAAGCCACGATCTCCTTCACCGCGCCGACTGCCTACCGCGCCATGCTGAAGGCCATGGATGAAGGTGCCGATTTGTCTTCGCTGCGGGTTGCCGTTTCAGCCGGCGAAACCTTGCCCGCTCCGGTTTTCGAAGAGTGGACGCAAAAGACCGGCAAGCCGATCCTCGACGGCATCGGCGCCACCGAAATGCTGCACATCTTCATCTCCAACCGCTTTGGCGACATGAAGCCCGCGTCGACCGGCAAGCCGGTCGGCGGCTACGAGGCGCGCATCGTCGACGACGAGATGCGCGAAGTACCGCGCGGCGCGACCGGCAGGCTGGCGGTGCGCGGCCCGACCGGCTGCCGCTACATGGCCGATATCAGGCAGAAGGACTACGTGCGCGACGGCTGGAACATCACCGGCGACACCTTCACGCAGGACGAGGACGGCTTCTTCCATTTCGCCGCGCGCTCCGACGATATGATCGTCAGCGCCGGCTACAACATTGCCGGCCCCGAGGTCGAGGCCGCACTTCTGTCACATCCCGACGTCGCCGAATGCGCGGTGATCGGCGCCGAGGACGCCGAGCGCGGCCAGATCGTCGAGGCGCATGTCGTGCTGGTGCAGGGCGTGGCGCCTGACGCATTGACGACCAAGCGCCTGCAGGACCATGTCAAGGCGACGATCGCGCCCTACAAATACCCGCGATCGGTGAAATTCATTGCTGCTTTGCCCAAGACCCAGACCGGCAAGATCCAGCGCTTCCGGCTGCGCACGGAGAAAGTCAATTGAGCGAGCCCTACGA
>NZ_RZRR01000337.1:0-5441 GCF_003998555.1 Mesorhizobium sp. M7A.F.Ca.CA.002.09.1.1
CGTCAGCACCATGGAGATGATGACGATCGCCGTCAGCGTCGCATTGGCGTTGCCGTCGATGATGCCGACCGCCGCGGCCGCCGAATAAAGGACAAAGGCGAACTCACCGCCTTGCGCCATGAAGACCGCGCGCTCAAGCGCCTCGCGGTGGCTGGTTTTCAGGATACGGGCGACGATGTAGATGCCGAATGCCTTCATCACCATGTAGGCGACGACATAGATGGCAATCAGCCGCCAGTTCGCCGCGACCACATGCAGGTCGAGCGACATGCCCACCGCGAGAAAGAACAGACCGAGCAGGATGCCGCGGAACGGTTCGATATCGGCTTCGAGCTGATGGCGGAAGGTCGATTCGGACAAAAGCACACCGGCCAGGAAGGCGCCCATCGCCATCGACAGGCCGCTGAGCTGCATGGCGAGCGCGGATCCGAGAACGACCAGAAGTGCCGCCGCCGTCATCACCTCGCGGGCACGGGCATCCGCCAGGATGCGGAAGAACGGATTGAGCAGATAACGGCCGGCCACAACCAGGCCGACGATCGCGGCGAGGCCGATGCCGACCTCGGTCAGCCGCTCCGATAGGCTGGTGTCGGCACCGCCGGGCGCCAGAAACGCGATCAGGGCCAGCAGCGGCACGATGGCAAGATCCTCGAGCAGCAGGACCGATACGATGCGCTGGCCTTTCGGCGCGGCGATTTCGCCGCGTTCCTCGAGAAGCTGCATGACGATCGCTGTCGAGGTCAGCACGAACCCGGCGCCGGCGACGAAGGATTGCGCGATTGGAAACCCTCCAGCCATGCCGACCCCGGTCAGCAGGAGCGCGCAGACGCCGACCTGCAACGCACCGAGGCCAAAGATCTCGCGGCGCAGGCCCCAGAGCCGCGATGGCTGCATTTCCAGCCCGATGATGAACAGGAACATCACCACGCCGAGTTCGGCGACATGAAGAATGGCTTCCGATTCGGAAAAGACGCCGAGGCCGAACGGGCCGATCACCACGCCGGCAGCCAGATAGCCGAGGATCGAGCCGAGGCCCATGCGCTTGAAGATGGGAACGGCGACGACACCGGCAGCAAGCAGCGCCACCACCTGAACCAGATCACTGCCCGATGCTTCCGCCGCCATGCCTCTTGTCCCTGTGTCTTGCAGCACTCCTTGCATGCAGTTGGAGCGGGAGGCAAGGCGAGAAATCTGCCGGAAAGGGTAGGGTGCCGTTGCAGTGATTGACCTGGTGGAACAACGGTCCCCGCTTGCCTGCCGGACGTTCGGCATCTATATTGCGTATATGTTTGACCATTCGTCCCGGCCGTCCTCGCCGCCACATATCCCGATGGATGCGCTCAGCGAAGTTCTGCAAGACTTTCGCTTGAGTGGTGTCAACTATGGCCGCTGCGAACTCCGGCACCCATGGAGCATAGACTTTCCGCAACAACAGCTGCTTCGGTTTCACTTTGTCGGCCAGGGCCCATGCTGGATTCATACTGAATCGCAAGGTTGGCAGGAGCTGCGCGATGGCGATCTGGTGCTGCTGCCGCAAGGCATCGCCCATCGGCTGGCGAGCGCGCCGGACGTTGCAGGGGGCTCGCTCGAAGGTTGCCAGGTGATCAAGTTGGGGGGCAACGTCTGCGAAGTGGTACGGCAAGGAACGGGCGCGACGAGCACCCTTTTCTGCGGCTCCATGGCCTTGGACTCCTATGCGCTCAACCCATTGATCACGTTGATGCCGCCTGTCATCAAGGGTTGCGACGTGGCCGGCAATGACCCGGTCGTCGGTCCTTTGCTGGCGGCCATGACGGTGGAGGCCTCGCAGCCGCAGATGGGCAGCGCCACGATTCTGTCGCGTATGGCCGACTTGCTGACGGCCCGGCTCATACGCTGCTGGGTCAATTGCAATGGAGCCTCGACCACCGGTTGGCTCGCAGCCATCCGCGACCCCCATATAGGCCGCGCTTTGGCGGCCATGCACCGCGACCCCGGCCACAACTGGACGCTGGGAAGCCTGGCCGGCGTGGCAGGCCAATCGCGCTCGATTTTCGCCGAGCGTTTCAGTGCGGTATTGGGGGAGGGTGCCGCACACTATCTCGCCCGCCTGCGCATGCAGCTTGCCCGCGAATTGCTGGGCCAAAACGGCTTGTCGGTTGCCGAAGTCGCTACCCGTTTGGGCTATGATTCGGAGGCATCCTTCGCGCGCGCGTTCAAGCGCATCACCAATGTCTCGCCGGGCGTTGTGCGTCGCACAATTCCCGGACGAATGGATATGAATTTCGGATTCTAAGATACATATCATCCGAGCGGACTCGCCTATTTAAGACCTCCAAACTTTGGAGATCTTTCCGTGACTGACACAACATTACAGCTTGAAGACGCCGCGACTGGCCTTGATGCCGATGCACCAGCCGCGTGGAGCGCAGCCACCTGGTTCGCGGTCATTTCATTGGCGGCCACCAGCTTTGCCTTGGTGTCGGCCGAATTCCTGCCCGCAGGTCTGCTGACGCCAATGGCACGCGATCTCGGCATCAGCGAGGGGACGGCCGGACAGGTAGTCACCGCCACCGCTTCCGTCGGCGCCGTGACGGCCATGTTGAGCAATGTTCTCATCGGCCGCTTGAACCGCAAGGCGGTGCTGGTTGGTCTCAGTGCTCTTGCGGTCGGTTCCAATGTCCTGGCGGCGCTGGCGACCGATTTCTGGCTGTTGCTGTTGGGCCGCGCCGGGCTGGGCATCGCTCTCAGCGCTTTCTGGGCACTTTCGGTCGCCGTTGTGGCGAGGCTGGTTGGCGCCAGCGCGACAGGTCGGGGCATGGCGATCGTCACCCTGGGCGTCTCGCTCGCAACCATTGCCGCACCGTCGATGGGCGCGTTGATCAGTGACTGGATAGGGTGGCGCAGTGCCATGGCCATGACGGCGGGGCTGGCCGCGCTTGCCATGCTGCTGCAGTTTCTCAGCCTGCCGACCTTGCCCGCAACGGCAAGCAACAGCCTTGCAGATGTATTTCGGCTGACCCGGCGGCGCGGCATCCAACTCGGGATGCTGGCTATCCTTTTGCTGATGACGGGGCATTTTGCCGGCTCGGTCTATGTGCGTCCCTTCCTCGAACAGGTGACACTCCTTACAACCGGACCGATTGCCTTGGCTCTGCTCGGGTTTGGCGTCGCTGCCGTGATCGGTAATGTTGCCGGCGGCCGCATGGCCGACACCAACATCCACATGGCCCTCGCAGTCACCGCGGCGTTGATGGCGGTTGCGGCACTTACTTTGGTGCTTTGGGGCTCGCGTATCGGCGTTTCCTTCGGCTTCGTTACGCTGTGGGGGTTCGCCTTTGGCATGGCGCCGGTGGTGCTGCCGGCCAATATGTCGCGCGCGGCGCCTGATGCGCTGGAGGCAGCGGGCAGCCTGATGGTCACCTCTTTCCAAATTGCCATCACCATCGGCGCGGTTGTCGGCGGCTATGTCGTGGACACCTATGGCGCGACTGGACCTTTGACTCTGACTGCTATCCTTGCCGCATCGACCGCCGTCTTGGCGCTGCTGCAGCCTCGCAGCTGAACTTTGCAGCCGCCGACACAGTAGCCTCAAATCCTGCCGCCAGCGATGTTGCAGGCGCGATACACAAGTTGAGGCCGGGAACACGTTGCATCTTGCCGCAATCGAAGGCTAAGGACGCTCGGCTTCGGCCATTGGAGGGTGATCGACGATCAAGTCGCGCCCTTTTTGAGGAGATGACTGACATGAAGAAGTTTTTGTTTGTTGCCGTCGGCCTGGCGGTGCTTGCCGGTTCGGCTTGCTCGAAGGCGCCTGAGTGCACGGCGGAGATCGCAACCAAGAAGGCGCAGGACATGGCTGCAGCACTTCAGGAGGCGATCACCAAGGACCCGGCCAAGGCGGCTGATCTGACCGCCAAGGTCCAGGCGGTGACAACCAAGTATCAGGGCACCACGACGTTGGCCGACGCCTGCAAGGCCTATGACGAAGTGACGGCCGCGATCAAGGGCTGACACCCTGATTTGAGATCAAGGCCTAAGCGCCTGATTCGATGGGCTCAAGTGAGAGGGCGGTGACCGTTGGGTCGCCGCCTTTTTCTTCGGATTTTTCAGTTCGGCGCGATTTCAGTTCGGCGCGATGGAACCGACTTCGACCGCGTCGACCCGCTTCAGGCTCATGCCGATCACCGGCACCAATTGGTCGTTGACGCGCACGGCGATAGTCACCGTCATCGAATTGTCGTCAGGGATGCGAGCCTGCATGACGCCGCGCAGCTGGTTGCGGTTGATGGTGAAGACCACCTTGCGGGGATCGACGACGTTGCCGCCGATGATGTCGAGGCCGGAACCGGTCGCGCCACCCATGAAGCTGCCCTTGTAGCCCTCGCGGCCCTTGCGCTCGATCTTGGCCGACATTGGCTGGGTGAACATACCGACCCGGCAGCCGCCGTCGAGCGACATGCCGACCTTGCCGTCGGGCGTCGAGCCGGTGAAGCTGCAGTTGAACTTGGTGCCCTTGTACTTGCCGGCGACGATTTCGCCGGGACCGATCCACTTGCCTTCGGCAGACTGGAAGAACTGCTTGTCCGGCTCCGCCGCAGAGGCCACTCCGGCAATGCCGACGACTGTCGTAATCACCGTTGCCAGGGACAGGACGCTGGATAGAATTACGCTTTTCATCGACGACACCCGGCAACAAAGATGCTGTTTGGAACCGGTCTGACCATGAACAAGATTGGTTAATGCTTCGTCACCGCGGGGCCGCCGCAGAGCAGTCCGGTAACGATTCCGAATGCCCGGACACTCCAGCCCGGCTCACTTGCCGGAGGGGGTCGTTGCACCGTCTTTCCTGGTTGCGAACGATGTCAGCGCCGAGAGGAAGTCGCCCAATCCGGGACGTTTGGCGGCGCTGAAGGGCAGGGGTCGAGCCGTCTCCATCGCGGCGATGCCGATGCGCGCCGTCATCATGCCGTTGACGACGCCCTCGCCAAGCTTGGCCGAAAGGCGCGCGGCCAGGCCGTGGCCAACGATCTGCTGGACGACACTGTCGCCGACCGCGATCGAACCGGTTACCGCCAGATGCGCCAGAACGCTGCGCGCCAGGCGGAAGAAACCCAGCGTTCCCGGCCGTCCGCCATAGAGTTCCGACAGGCGCCGAATGAGCCGCCCGGCCTCGAACACGACATAGGCAACATCGACCAGTGCGCGTGGACTGACCGCCGTCACCAGCGAGACGCGTTTGGCAGCTTCGAGAATCATCACTTTCGCTCTGGCATCGAGTGGTCCGAGAATTTCAGCCTCCGCCAGGCGCACGAGATTGCCGCCGTCGATGATTTCGCCGCGCAATTCGGCCAGCTCGCGCCGGCCGGCCGCGGTCTCGGGTTTGGCCGAGACAAAGGCCGACAATTCGTCGACGACCGATCGTGCCGCCTTGGGATCGTCGCGGGCGATCGCATCGAGCG
>NZ_RZRR01000338.1:0-5440 GCF_003998555.1 Mesorhizobium sp. M7A.F.Ca.CA.002.09.1.1
GAATATGACAGGCGGGCGCTCGGCTCGGAGGATGACAATTTCCGCCTCGACCCGATGCCGGCAGCGACCTGCCAGGCGGAGTTCGCGCGCATCGACCCAGTCGCCGCTGCGCTCGGAGCTCCGCTACGCGAGCGGCTGAAGCCGGACCAGGCGTTCTGCTATGGGCGCGACTACGATGCAGCGCATCTCGGCTCGCACCCCGATCAACTCACCCAGTCGATCCGGGTTTTCCGCGGCAAGGTAGAACTGGCGTCCTTCGCCTCGGGCGGTGACACCGCCAATTGGCCAGACGGCGCCGACATTGCCGTTACCGTCACCACACGGCAGAAATCGGCCAAGGTGACGCAGACCTATTCCTGCCAGGGCGAAGCCGACCAGTGGCGCTGCGCGGCCAGCACGAAGATGAGCAATTTCTCCTGCGACATCGCGCAGAAGGAGATTTTCCTCAAGCGTGGCGCCAACGGCACGATGATGCTGGCCAACCCAAACAGCGCGCTTGCAATCGTCGACCTGTGTTCGAAGGCGGACGCCGGAAAGACGAAATCCGACGACAAGGTCTATCGGCTGCAGCCGATGCCGCAATCGGCCTGCTCGCCTTGAGCTTCAATGGAGGGCGCGAATGGATAAGGCAAAAGTCTTTTGGTCTGGCGGATCGCAAGCAGTACGCATGCCGAAGAAATACCGTTTCGATACCGGCGAGATTTCAATCCTTCGCGAGGGCCGAGCGGTCGTTCTCGAACCGCTTGCGCAGGATTGGGTCTGGCTCGACAGTTTGACCGGGCCACTTGACGACGATTTTGTTGAGGCAGCTTTGGAAGGCCGATAGAGACTGGCGGCGCAGACCATAGGATCCATGCGTGACATCTGAGCGCTGCTGCGGTGCAGAATTCTGTTCCGCTGCACTCTACGGACAAGGTCGCGGCATGGATCTTCGGGTCTCCGCGACGGAGCTTCGCTCCTGCTTCGCCCGTGGATGACGAAGTCGAGAAGCTTCGGTTAATTTTCCCAAGTCGCTACAGGAAATCGCCTCAGGCAAACGGCACGGCGGTTGTGCCCTTCGGCAGCTTGGCCTCGTCGTCGGGCTCGACGTGGATGGTGACGCGCACCGAGGGGATTTCGGCCTTCAGCGCGTCCTCGATGCGGTCGCAGATGACATGGCTGGCGCCGACCGACATGTCTGCGTCGACGACCAGATGAAACTCGATGAAGGTGGCGCGGCCGGCGATGCGCGTCTTGAGGTCGTGCACTTCAAGCGCGCCCTTGCAGTTGGCCGAGATGACGTCGCGGATGCGCATGTGCTCCTGGGTGTCGACGGCGCGGTCCATCAGCCCGTTCATCGACGAGCCGATGACATGCCAGCCCTGCCACAGAATGTTCAGCGCCACGAGGACGGCAAGTGCGGGGTCGAGGATCTGCCAGCCGGTCAGGATCGCCCCGACCAGGCCGCCGAAGACCCCGATCGAGGTCACCACGTCGGTCATGATGTGGTTGCCGTCGGCGACCAGTGCCGGTGATTTCTCCGCCCTGCCGGCGCGGATCAGCGTCCAGGCCCAGAAGGCGTTGATAATCGTGGCAACGCCGTTGACCGCAAGACCTTCCCAAGGCTGTTCCAAGGGTGACGGAGTCTGCCAGGAGCGCCAGACCTCGTTGAGGATCAATAGCGCGGCAAGCACGATCAACACGCCTTCCAGCACTGCCGAGAAATACTCGGCCTTGTGATGGCCGAAGGGATGATCCTGGTCGGCCGGCTTGTGGCTGATCTGGATCGCCCAGAAGGCGGCGACCGAGGCGATGACGTTGACGATCGATTCCAGTGCGTCCGAATAGAGTGCGACTGAGCCGGTGACGTACCAGGCGGCAGCTTTCAGCGCGAGCACGACAAAGGCGACGATAATCGACCAGAAGGCGAGGTTCGCGACCTTGCGCTTCGCGGCCGCCTTGGCCGCGATCGCCATCGTGTTCTCGGCTTCGGCCATGATCGTCAGGCGGCCTTTTCCTTGGCCTTGCGCGGCAGGTGGGCGACGATGTTCTCGATGATGCGCATGCCGGCATTGTGCCCGAGCGTCATGATCGATTCCGGGTGGAATTGCACTGCGGCGATCGGCTCCTTGCGGTGCTCGAAGGCCATGATGACGCCGTCCTCGGTCTCGGCCGTGACGATGAAATCGTCGGGCAGCCGCACCGGATCGGCAAAGATCGAGTGGTAGCGGCCGACGGTGACTTCCTTGGGCAGGCCGGAGAAGATGATGCCGGGCTTGGAGACGCGGATGCGCGACGGCTTGCCGTGCATCGGTATGTGCAGCTGCCGCAGTTCGCCGCCATAGGCCTCGGCCAATGCCTGCAGGCCAAGGCAGACGCCGAAGATCGGCAGTTCGCGGGCGCGCGCCTTCTTGATGGTTGCGGCGCAATCGAAGTCCTTCGGCGTGCCGGGGCCGGGCGACAGCACGACGAGGTCGGGTTTCAGCCGGTCGAAGACTTCCTCATGCACCGGCGAGCGAACGGTCGAGACGTTGGCGCCGGTCTGGCGAAAATAATTGGCCAGCGTGTGGACGAAACTGTCCTCGTGGTCGACCAGCAGGATGTTGACGCCGTCGCCGACGCGCGCGGTGGTGCGCTCGGTGCTGGCGGAATTGCCTGTCTTGGCGTCGCGGATGGCGGAGAGCATGGCGGATGCCTTCAGTTCGGTTTCGGCTTCTTCTTCCTCGGGAATGCTGTCGAACAGCAATGTGGCGCCGGCGCGCACTTCGGCAATGCCGTCCTTGATACGGATGGTGCGGAGCGTCAGGCCGGTGTTCATGTCGCCGTTGAAATTGACCATGCCGATCGCGCCGCCATACCAGGCGCGCGGGCTCTTCTCGTTCTGCTCGATAAAGCGCATGGCCCATAGCTTCGGCGCGCCGGTGACGGTGACCGCCCAGGCATGCGACAGGAAGGCATCGAAGGCATCCATGCCTTCGCGCAGCCTGCCTTCGATGTGGTCGACCGTATGGATCAGGCGCGAATACATCTCGATCTGGCGCCGGCCGATAACGCGCACCGAACCCGGCTCGCAGACCCGCGACTTGTCGTTGCGGTCGACGTCCGAGCACATGGTCAGCTCGGATTCGTCTTTCTTCGAGTTGAGCAGTTTCAGGATCTGCTCTGAGTCGGAAATTGCGTCGTCGCCGCGCTTGATGGTGCCCGAGATCGGGCAGGTCTCGACGCGGCGGCCGTTGACGCGCACGAACATTTCGGGCGAGGCGCCGATCAGATATTCACCTTCGCCCAGATTGATGAAGAAGGAATAGGGCGACGGATTGATGGCCTTCAGCTTGCGCGAAATCTCGGACGGCTGCGTCTCGCAGCGCTCGTAGAACATCTGGCCCGGCACGACCTCGAACAGGTCGCCGCGCTTGAACGAATCCATCGCCTTGCGCACCAGGTCGGCGTATTCTCCGGGTTCATGGTCGCCGCGCGGCGGGATGCGGTCGGGGCTCTTGAACGGCTCGGAGATTTCGTCGCGCGGCAGCCCTTCGGTCGAAAAACCCTCGCCGGCATAGTCGTAGCGGTCGGTCCATGCCTTGGCCGAATAATGGTCGACGACCAGGATCTCGTCAGGCAGGAACAGCACCAGGTCGCGCTGGCTTGGCTTGCGTTCGAGCTTGTAGTCTACCGGGTCGAACTGGAAGGCGAGATCGTAGCCGAAAGCGCCGTAGAGACCTAGATTGGCGTCTTCCTCGGTCTTGAACAGAGCGGTGATGGCGCGCAGCACCGTGAACACCGAAGGAACGCGGCTGCGCTCTTCTTCCGTGAAGACACGGCCGGGCTTGGCGACGTCGAGACGGATGAGCCTTTTCGATGTCTCGGCGATGGTGATATCGGCCAGGCTACCCAGCGCCTTGCCGATGACCGGCAACAACACCTCGCCACGGCCGTTGAGGGCCTCGACACGCATGGCGCGGCCGCGCGCGGAGATAACCAGAGGCGGGTCGATGATGGCGGTGTCCCAGCGCGTGTAGCGGCCGGGATATTCATAGTTTGAGGAAAACACCGCGCCGCGGCGCGAATTCAGGCCGTCGACGTAAGCGTCGATCGCGCCCGCATACGGCCGGTCGTGGCGCGCGCGGGTGATGGTGATGCCACCCGCGGTCACGAAACTTTCCGCGCCGTTTTCCAGAACCTTCATCGTCATTGCCGTCTCCATCAGCTTCTTGGGGCAACGGACCCGGGAATGGCTTGGAAAAAACAAATGGCCGCCCGGACTTTCCGTTGCGGCCACCCTCTCTATTCACGCGCACGTGTTCGAACAGGCCGCTGTCAGCAGGCCCACCACCAAATGGTCTTGATCGAACGCATATTCATGGCGAAATCCATAGCTGCGAAAAGAAGGATGCGCAACAGGTTTGAAAGTCTGTTCGTTGGCCGCCGCTTCTCAGGCTCATGGCACATCGCCAGAGCCGACAGTGCCGCTTAGAGTGCTCATCCAACAGCAGGAAGACGGGAAAATAACCATGACCGAGCAGATCGAGCGTGCGCGGACGTTTCATTCCCTCCACGTCAAGGGCAACCCGGTCGTCCTCTACAATGCCTGGGATCCGGGTTCGGCCAAGATCATCGAGAAAGCGGGTGCCAAGGCGATCGCCACCGGAAGCTGGCCGGTCGCGGCCGCGTTCGGCTACGCCGATGGCGAGAAAATCCCGCTGGAACTGGCGCTCGACAACATCAAGCGCATCGTCGGGTCGGTCGACCTGCCGGTGACCATGGACCTCGAGGGCGGCTACGGCGTTGACCCGGAAATCGTCGCTCGCACGGTGACGTTGGCGCTGCGGGCCGGCGCTATCGGTTTCAATTTCGAGGATCAGATTGTCGGTGGCAGCGGCCTGCATGACATTTCCGTGCAGGCAAAGCGCATCGAAGCCGCGGCGGCGGCCGTCAAGGCTTCCGGCATACCGGCATTCATCAACGCTCGAACCGACATCTTCCTCAAGGCGAAACCGGATGCGCATGATGACCTTCTGCTCGACCAGGCCATCGAGCGCGCACAGGCCTTCGAAAAAGCCGGCGCGCACGGCTTCTTTGCGCCGGGCCTTGGCGACGAAGGCCTGATCGAGACGCTCTGCAAGGCAATTGCGTTGCCGGTCAACATCATTGCGCTGGCGCATGTGCCGCCGCGCCAGCGGGTGGCGGAACTGGGTGTCGCCCGCATCAGTCACGGCCCGGTGCCTTACCGGCAGATGGCGGAATGGCTGGAGGCGAAAGCGCGACTGGCTATTTCGGGCTAAGTCAGTCCTCCAGCGTTCCCGACCGGGCATCAGTGCTCTTCCTGTCGCCGACCAGCTTCAGAAGATCTTCGCCGGCGCGGATGATGCGGCGCGAGCGGCGGGTCAGGATGATGCCGTCCTGCGGCGCGAACACTTCGGTGCGGCCATCGGTTTCACCCGGTGCATGGACGATGGTGGCG